>CAZKMY010000054.1:0-7327 GCA_964554085.1 uncultured Pseudomonadales bacterium | reverse complement strand
TACCCTTCGCTCTATTCTTGAACCGCTTGGTATCCCCGTCAGCCTCGCCACCCGCACGCACAAAACGCCACTCTCATCATCAGGCATTATTATCGGTACTCAAGCAGTGCTATTTCGCCAACTTCCTGATCAAGTTGGTCTCGTCATTATCGATGAACAACACCGGTTTGGCGTCCATCAACGAAGTCAATTGTTAGATCGATCTCATAGTCCTCATTTATTATCTATGACAGCCACCCCCATCCCCCGTACTGTTTCACTCACCCTCTATGCTGATTTAGATATCTCTGTCATCGATGAATTACCTCAGGGCAGAATCCCCATCAAAACGTGGGTGGTACCGGAACATAAACGAACAGGTGCATATCAATGGATTGAGGCTGAAATCACCAAAGGAGGTCAGGTTTTTGTAGTCTGCCCGCTCATTTTTGATTCAGAAAGCGAAACCATGAGCGAAGTCAAAGCTGTCGAATCAGAATTCAACCGCTTATCCACTCAAATTTTTCCCCATCGACGTGTTGGCCTAGTTCACGGAGGGATGAAGGCTAAAGAAAAAGATGCCGTGATTGCCGATTTTTCCCAGAAAAAATATGACATTCTGGTTGCCACTCCCGTCATCGAAGTTGGTATCGATATTCCCGGAGCCACGATTATGGTAATCGAAGGAGCCGAACGATTTGGCCTCGCCGGTCTCCACCAACTTCGTGGCCGGGTTGGACGCAATAATCAACAAGGATATTGCTTATTATTCCCCACATCAGACCAAACAACAGCCCTAACCCGACTTAAATCACTAGAAACCATTCAGTCTGGGTTTCAACTGGCTGAATTAGACCTCAAACTCCGTGGCCCCGGGAACGTGTATGGTACCGAACAATCAGGTTTCCTGGATCTTAAAATTGCTTCCTTTAATGATGGTCCACGTATCCTTGCTGCTCATCAGGCAGTCAATCATCTACTCAAACAGGATCCTCAATTGACTGCACATCCCGCTATTCACACTCAACTCCACCAACTTATCACTACTCTCGCCGAACCCAACTAACCCTGTTGCCTAAACCCTATACCCTATACCCTATACCCTATACCCTGTTCTCTTGCCCCGTGTTACAATACCCCGTGACTCGATAGTCTAAACCACTTATAATGAGTCAACAAGGCAAGTTGAAAGAAAATAAAGAGAGGAACCGATATGGGCGCCTTACCCAAGAAAAAACACACCGTACAACGCCAAGGCCGACGCCGCGCCACCATCAAAATGGCCACCAAAGCCCTGGTTGAATGCTCCAAATGCCACGCCAAAAAAGTGGCTCACCATGCGTGTGAAGCATGCGGTAGTGTAAATTAACAAAATAAAACAATCACCATGAAGGCTAAATCAGATCCTCGCCACCGTCAGCGCATCAAACGAATGCAATCTTTGTTTGCGTATGTCTTCAACCACCAAGATATTGATGAGGATATTCAACCTATCGTTGCCGATCTTGCCTCCATTGATGATCAAATTACCGCGGCTGCTCCGGAATGGCCTATCAGTCAAATAAACCGGATTGATCTTGCGGTTTTGCGTTTAGCCGTTTTTGAATTAACTCAAAAAGAAGTGCCATACAAAGTCGTTATTGACGAAGCTGTAGAGCTTGCGAAAGAATATGGCAGTGATAACTCACCAAAATTTATTAATGGAGTCCTAGGAACCATCCTACAGAAGATATCATGACCGACACACAACAAACCGTCTTTACAATCATCGCCAACACCCTCGGTGTGGAGGCGACTGACATTACCCCTCAAGCTGATTTTTTGCTTGATCTCAATGCTACATCAGAAGATTTAACCAAAATCAAAACTGAAATCGAAAATGAGTTGGAAATTGTGTTACCAGAATTCGATGAAGAAATTCCTATGACCATTTCAGAACTAATGGAGTTAGTCGAGGATTCACTGCTCTAACCTATGACAGCTCTCCCTATCCACAATCAAGACCTCCTTTCACTCGCGTTTACCCACCGGTCATACCTTAATGAAAATGCCGATATCAAAGAACATAATGAACGTCTTGAATTCTTGGGGGACGCAGTCTTAGAGCTGGCAACATCTGAATTTCTCTACAAAAAATTTCCCCTCATCCCTGAAGGAGAGTTGACAGCGTATAGAGCTGCGTTAGTCAAAACCACTTCGCTTGCCAACGTTGCAACAAAGTTAGGATTTGGTACTCAGCTAAAGCTCTCAAAGGGGGAGGAAATGTCTGGGGGTCGCCAAAATTCTTCCCTACTTGCAGACACATTCGAAGCCGTTGTGGGAGCCATTTACCTCGACCAAGGTTTTGGGCTCGCCGTCACGTTTCTCGCCACCCATCTTTTCCCTGAAATTGACCGTATTATCGATCAAAAATTGTTCAAGGATTTTAAATCCAGCCTCCAAGAATATGTCCAAGCTCACGGATCCAGCTCACCCGAGTACAAAGTAATCGATGAAACGGGTCCAGATCACAGCAAAATATTCACCATCGAAGTCCGCGTTGATAACAAGCAAGTCGCCACTGGATCAGGAAAAAGCAAGCAAGAAGCCCAACAACAGGCGGCAAAGTGTGCACTTGAGAAACTTGGCCAAGCTTGATACAATGCGCTGCACATAATAATTATGCGGTACTCCAAAAAACAGTATGCTTAAAATCAAACTTTTCCGCACAGGCAAACGGGGACATGCACTCTACCGAATTGTGGTGGCTGAAGCTCGCAGTAAACGCGATGGTCAGCACACCGATTTCCTAGGTACCTACGACCCTCATGCTAATCCGGCTGCGTTCAATCTTGACGTAGATAAATATACCAATTGGCTCAAGAAAGGTGCTCAACCTACCGAAACCGTCCGCAAGCTTGCGGACAAAAAAATTACCAAGTAATTGTGTAAAAAGGTTTTTCATCCTATGCAAGAACTCCTTAATCTTATCTTAAAAAACATCGTCACCAACCCTGAAGCTATCCAAATCACCATGGCTGAAGAAGAGGGGAGAGAAGTCTACACCATCACGGTTGATCCTGCCGATATGGGCCGGGTAATTGGTAAAAGTGGTAAAGTCATCAAAGCTATCCGCGCTCTTGCTCACGTTGTCGCTATCCGCCAAGGCAAACGCTTTCGTATTAACTTGGCCGATGAAAATGGGACAACCCAAATCGAACCAGAGACCAAAGATGTCGAAGCCGAAGTTGAGACGGAAGAAGTTGCTGATGTTATCGACCTTTCCGACGAATCTGAAGATAAATCAGCTGAATAATTAAAATTTGGTTAAAAAATAACGCCTCCGAAAGGGGGCGTTTTTGTATTACCCAAACACAAAACCTAGAATGAAAAAACGTCCGTCCTGCCATAATTAGACACCGCTGCAGATGAACTGGCGGTTGTCGTCGTTGTCACATATTCAGCCAGTTGTGTGAATGTTGATGCGGCTGTTTCGGACAATACAGGTAACGGTGACGTGACAACATCCATTTTTGATGAAGTAGTTGGTAAAACATAATGAATCAGTAAATCAAGGCTTGCCTGCCGCTGACTTGTATCTCCACCTTTTACTTCTTGGCCAATCGTAATTGAAGTTATTGATACGACAGGTAGTGACTGTTGTAATCGCTCCACAAATCGAATGACATTATCGCTTTGACCAGCAACTGCCAGCTTTGTAGCCAAGGTCACATAACCGGCCGCTTCTGTCTGAGGTTGAGCTGATTTTGTTGCCAGCGACCCGGGCGTCAGATCAAAATCACTCGCCCACACACCACTCTCAGCAGATAACTGCTGTATCGTCATTAATACCTCATAGTACGGTTTATGTTCCGGTAAAGCCTGTTGAGCCAAACGCAAAAGTGATTCAATTTTCTCAGCGTTTAACGCTTCCACTTGGTTCAATTTTGTTTGTGCCTGTCCTGCTGTCTTTTTTACCGCTTTATATTCTTCAATTGCGCCACTCATTTTCTGCAATTGGGGTACAAGTACACCAATTGAACCCAACACCACTAACGCCGCAACCAACCCAGGAAAC
Organism: uncultured Pseudomonadales bacterium; assembly: GCA_964554085.1. Classification (GTDB taxonomy): domain Bacteria; phylum Patescibacteriota; class Microgenomatia; order UBA1400; family RBG-16-45-19; genus CAZKMY01. Next base: position 3,291 of record CAZKMY010000054.1, on the reverse strand, counting down.
CACCACATTTTGATATATGTTCGGTTGAATAGAAAGGACTGTCCTGCCATACTATTTCTCCTCTGACTGAGACAATGTCAGGTTCATATCAACCTGATAGCTCGCATCTTCATTCCGTGAAATTGATACAGTCATATTCCGTGCTCCCACCACAGTAAAATCTTTTTCAATCGTATCCATTACTGCATTGGCCAACAATACATGTGGCGCCTTTATTCCCATCTTTAAGATGTTCTTCTCGATCGTAAACGTGTTCATTTCGCAATTTTCTGGTACCAACTGCTGTGCCTTTTTCCATAATTCGATCGATTCTCGCCGATTCATCATTAAATTTTGAATGACCGTCGCTCGACTAACCAATAATTCCTGTTCTTGAATAATGAGCGCTTTTTCTGTCAATTGCATTCGAGTTCGTTCAATACCACTCTGAATGTCGCCCGTCTGACTTTTGAGGTAGACAGTTATCCCCACGATCAGCAGCAGACAAATAACATATACAATCAATACAACTCCAGCCCCCACTCGCACTTTAAACGCCAACGCTGCCCGTTGATCAAAAATCACCTTTCGTTTTGAGAGTAAATTAATGTGGGGGGCAGTCAATATTGGCATACGCTATCCACTATTCATGAGGCATCTCGTGCCAGACCAACAGCCAACGCATAGGTGGCGTTATCCTTTGGCACTACTACATCTTGACCTAATTCCAAACCCTGAAAGGGGGAAGCAATAATCACCTCTGCTGACAGAGCTTCAGTCAAATACGGAGCCAACCCATTAAGATAACTGGCTCCTCCTGTCAACAGTACCGTCCGAATTCCATTACCCATTTGAGATGATTGGTAATATTGCATAGTTTTTCGAATTTCACCCATTAATACATTCATGACTGGATCCAACGCTCGTTTCACTTTCCCTTCCAGTTGCGTTGGGTTCAACCCATATGTACGTTTGTATTCTTCTGCCTGTTGACCTGTCAGGCCCAGACCTTGCTGAATTGCCCGAGTAAATACTAACCCTCCCGTTTGAATCGAATAACTCAGCGTCAATCGACCGCCCTCTAGTATCAACAAATCAGTTGAAAGTGCTCCCATATGTATCAACATCGTTCCCTGGTCTTGAGGCACTTGAGACATGACTGAGCGATAGCAAGCCAACAGCCCTGTTTCCATATGCACAAGCTCTAATCCTGCTGTTTGAAACAGCAAAGTAACCCGATCTACCAACGTTTTTTTTGAAGCCACCAACAACACGTGCATTTTCTCACCCACCGTCCCTTTTTTGGGTTTGTGAAGCACCTGATACTCTAATTGTACTTCTTCCAGAGGTACAGGAATGTGTTGTTCAGCTTCCCAGTGAATTGACGAAGCTAATTCAGCGTCAGAAAGATAGGGCATGGTAATGATACTTGTGTAGGCAAGTGATTCTGGAAGTGCGGTCGCCACAGGTCTACCAGCAAATTTCTGCTCAACAGATAATTGTTTTATTGTTGCCGCTAGTTGGTTAAAGTGAGCTTCATCATTCGGCAAAAATTGACCCACCGGATTATATGCTGAACCAACCCCCACCAAACGGGGCTTAGACTGAAAACCATCAAGGGTTACTGCCTTTATACTATATGATCCGACATCAATTCCCACGACTACTGGCATATCACTCCTTCAAAAATACAACTTATGGCTCACTATGAACCATGTCGCCCTGCCCAGCGAATAATACATAATCAAACACTGAGGCGGTACTAGCCAAGGTTTTATTCACCTCTACCGTCCGACTACCGCCCGATGTATCGGTTGCCGTCGATGTCACCACATACGATTGTACCGGCAACGAACCATTAATTCCTGCCACTGTCAGGATCGTGTCGGCATACACTACTTTTATTCTGGCAGAATCAACTCCTGCCGTCACCACATCAGCCTCATATACGTCACCCGTCTCTGTAGCGACGGTAAATCCGTCATTGCGGGATGCCGCACAGGCATCTGGCCCATATGCATATCGCCTGACACTTCCCGCCGTGATCAAAGACACAATAATCCCCACATCCTTTTGACAATTACCCGTCTTTGGCCACGAAATATGAATCCCCGTCGCCGTTCCTCCCGACAATGATATGGGAGCTGTCTTACCATTTAACACCAATCCTTCGTACACCGCTTTTTCATCCACTTGATACTGTCCAGAAAAACCTTCAGGCAATCCGGTTATATTCTGCGCTGGAGTAGTTGCCAAATTTTGCTTCAACGCCGCTTCTACTCCTTGCTCAGCTGCATTCAACGCTTGATTTGTCTCACTCTCTTGTCGAGCCGTCTTCGTTTCTATTACCGATTGAGAAATTGATCCCAGACCCACAGTCAACAACACGGCCGTAATTAACAACACCACCAACCCAATTTGTCCACTCTGAAATCCTGACCTTTTGTCGTGCATACTATTCATTGTATTAATTTTGATTCCTTACTGCAATTGCCTGGGCGCCACTTCTTGCCACTCCACTGATCCATGTTTTAGGGTGAGGGGAGTATTCATGATTAAATCTGGTCGATAAATGAATAACTCAGCCGGATTCTTGTTATTCGCCAAAATATCTGCCGCAGGTTGAAGAGATCGCTCCAACGTAACGCCTTGCCACCCCACAAAGTTGCCCTCTCCTACAAATTGTCGAGCAACTCCATCACCTGACGCAGCATCCTGAACCTTCAAGATCCCATCTGCAACGTACTGGCCATGTGCGGTATACGAGTTTCCGGAAAAGGTAATTGTTCCTTTGGCAATCACGGCAAAATATCCACCGTTTGCAACGGTAATGTTTCCATCCACCATAACATTGCCATTCACAAACAAAATCACATTCTCACTTGCAGTGAGAGCAATGGGGGTAGAAGCATCTCCCAAGGTGACATCACCTTGATGATACAATCCCTTTCGATCATCGGTAGTCAAATTAACCGGATCTTTAGTCAAATCATCATGCGTCAGGGTAACTGCCTGACCAGCGGTAAAATCATCCGTTGGTGCAGTTCCCATCTCTGCCACTCGCATAAAATAACTGTATCCCTCTTTTGTTGACGTGTGATACGAAGACCCTGATACTTTCCAATTGGTTGTCGGTCCCACACTCACATTGTTTGTATCGATGGTACTACCCGCAATCAATGCTCCTGAATCCATACTCGCAGTGGCATATGAACCATACGGTTTCTCCGCAGCTCCTGGAATTCGCTGCACAATATTTCCCGGTGCCGCCACATCTCCACCCGCCACTTGCCACCATGCATCCGCTACCTG
>CAZKMY010000053.1:0-7348 GCA_964554085.1 uncultured Pseudomonadales bacterium | reverse complement strand
TTTTGGCCAGTATGGCAAGGCCAGTATATTGACCCAAATATGAGAAAAACGATTCCTCAAGAATATTTTGAATTATTTGATTTCTTTAAATCTCAACCCAAGCAGGCGAGAATTGCATTTTTCCCCGTCCATACATTGTGGGGGTGGAATTATTATCAGTGGGGATATCGGGGGAGTGGATTTTTGTGGTATGGCATAGAGCAACCTATTTTAGATCGAGCTTTTGACGTGTGGAGTGCTCATAATGAGCATTTCTATACTGAATTCAACAAAGCAGTTTATGATTGTCCAAAATCTGAACGAATAGATTCGGCAACACCTTGCGTCGAGCGGATACGTCAAGTTCTTAAACAGTATGATGTGACATACATATTGATGGATAAAAACGTGATTCAAACGGATGGTCATGAGGATATGTTGCGGTTTGAAGAAATGGCAGCTGTAGCCCACTTGTTACACGCCCGCGAAGTATTCCAGACAAAAAAACTGATCGTTTATGATTTTAAACCAGCTCAGTCATTATTTGTCTTCCCGACGACTACTAATAGCACTCACGTGTTCCCTTTTGCTTTGAATGATCAGAAACGGATTGACGGAATCTCTTATCAACAAAAAGGTGAAGGGGTTGAAGAGGTTACGTTCACTAAGTCACTCCCCAAAAATAGGTATACTATCCAATTTCCTGAAATGTCACCTGAAGATGTAGTTCAGTTGCCAGTAAAGGTTGGGTATGACGGAACCGGAATTGTGCGAGTCCAATCAGAGCCGTGGATACTTATTGGTAGTGGAACTGATGTTATTTATCAAAAAAGCGTTCCTAATTTGGAGATCAAGATTCCCGCGAAAATTGAAAGCGCGTTTGTGTTGTTGAATCGAACAATGTGGCTCATAAATAAGGGAGAAATTAGTCCATGGAAGCAGGTTTCTTTACCGGTTAAGGAGGGGATTAATGTAGTTGTTTTTGATGCGGTCGATAAAAGAAATGTTAATATATCGAATGGGTTTTGGTCTGCACCAGCGTATCAGTGTGGTAATAAATCAACTTTGCTAAGCAAAACAAGTGAAATGAAAACGAGTGTTGGTCGTGGTTTCACGGTGAGTAATCAAGCGGGGTGTATTTCGATACCAATAAATCAACTTAATAAGCGTATGGGATTAGTTAGGGTCACAGTGCCTTATGAGGGTGATTATTCGATCAATCCGGAACTGTGCGTTTCTAGATTGGCTTCTCCTGGCTTGTGTGTCGATTTTAATAAGGAATTAAATACTCAGGAACACACACTTACAACGTGGATAGAAACAGATGGAATTTCTGAATACTGGCTTGACTTAATTGTTGACGGATCTACCGTAAACTCTGGCTCGTTATTTTATAAAACTCCTATTATTGATTACTATCCGAAAGTACTTTTTGGTAGGACATCAGAAAATTTATGGCATGAATTTACGTCACCCGTATTAGTTAATGGTACGTCAAATTGGTCGAATATTTGGTTTAGTTTTAGGACAATACCGGCGATTGTCCCCATTACAAATTCATCAAAGCAAAGCAAAGTGAATTGTGATGCGTTGAAGCGAGGAAGTATCGATAAGGCATTACAGATGAACTCGATTACATATTCAGTGAGTGGGTGGGGGGCAATCTGTGATTATTTTTATGGAGGAAATTTATACACAAATGTATCGTACTTATTGCGTTTAAGAGGTGAAAATTCAGTGGGAAAAAGTATGGATATTTATATGTGGAATATGGCGAATGAACATAATAGCTTGGAAACTCAATTACAGAAAGGTAAATTTGATACAACTTTTGCGTTGCCAACATGGCGTGATTTTGATAACAGTCATTACGTTATTAATACGGCAGTCCGATCATACGGGCGTGAAGTGAGTAGGACGAGATTGGATTCAATTTTTTCTTATTATTTCCCGTTGGAATGGCTCGAGCGGGTGAATGTTATTAATAATACTGAAATAGTTCCGATGGGGAATATGGACATTAGATCAATAAGAAAAGTTGGAACATTTTTTTATACAGGCATTCTGTCTGGTGGAGGTATTATTGAGTTATCTCAAGGTTACGATACAAATTGGTTGGCATTTTCCGGATTTACATTGTTGAAGCATTTTAAACTGGATGGATGGGCAAATGGATGGATTGTTCGTGATACAGGAATAACGCAAAGGGTAGTTATTTTCTACTGGCCACAGGTATTGGAATGGGCTGGTTTTGGAGTGTTAGGGCTGACAATGGGATCATTAGTTTGGAAGTTAGCTATAAAGAAAAGAGCAGTTTGTTGAAATAGTTCACCTCAAGTTGGTTTGACATTTTTAGGTGGTCATGATATAAAATACAGGATTTGGCGTGTGCCAAACGGAACTTTCTTTTTTCTCAATTTTTTCTTTTGGAATCATGTTTCACAATACTAAATTGGTATTTTTTTAAGGAGGCGGCCATGGATGCCGTAGATAAACCCGTTGAAGTAACGGAAAAACAAACAGTTGAAACACCTGTAAACGAGGTTGTTGCTGAACCCACAGCGGAGCCTGTAGTGGTGATTAAGGAGCCTGTTGTGGTAAAAGTGGCCGCGCCAGCTCCTCGATATATTGCGCAACCTCCACGAATGCAGCAATCTCCTATGCGGCGTCAATCGATGATGGCTCGTCCCATGAGTGGTGGCGTGGTTCGTAGACCCATTCAACAAAATCGACCGCCTGAATCAATGCAACGAATGAATGTATTTGATGGTCAGATTGATGGACGAACCATTCCAGATGCGGGTATGCCCGTAGAACCATTCGTTGGTATGTTGGATTTGCGTCCTGATGGCTCTGGAGTTTTGAAGGGAGATTACCGTTTTTCAGATAGAGACGCGTACATTTCAGCCACTCAGGTTCGTCGATTTAATTTACGACCAGGGGACTTGGTGGAAGGTCCAGCTCGGATGCCAAAGGAAAATGAAAAGTATTGGGGGTTGCTCAAAGTTGAGACGGTGAATGGCATTCCTGAAGCAGAAGTGGGAAAGCGGCGCGATTTCATGCGTCTCACTGCCGTGTATCCCAACAAACGATTAACACTCGAAACAGGCACAGAACCGTTGGCAAATAGACTCATTGATTTAGTTGCACCCATTGGTTTAGGCCAACGGGCATTGATCGTATCTCCGCCAAAGGCAGGTAAAACCATCATTATGAAGGACGTGGCCACTGGAGTAGCTCGGAATTTTCCGGATGCTCACCTAATGGCAGTTCTCATTGGGGAACGACCTGAAGAAGTGACTGATATTGGTAGACACATAAAAGCAGTCACCGACGGAAAAGGGGAGATTGCTGCCTCAAATTTTGATGAACCACCAACCGAACAGACTCGAATTGCAGAACTTGCCTTGGAACGAGCCCGACGGCTCGTGGAAATGGGTCAAGACGTGGTAATTTTGATGGATTCAATTACTCGTTTAGCCCGGGCATACAACTTGGCAATTCCTACATCAGGAAGAACGTTGTCGGGAGGATTTGATCCAGCAGCCTTGTATCCACCAAAACGATTTTTTGGAGCTGCTCGGAATTTTGAAGAGGGTGGTTCGCTTACCATTATTGGAACAGCGTTGGTTGATACCGGTTCTCGAATGGATGATTTGATTTATGAAGAATTTAAGGGAACGGGTAATCAAGAATTGCATCTAGTCCGTCGCTTGGCTGAACGTCGGGTGTTTCCAGCGATCGATGTACAGAAATCAGGTACACGCCGAGATGATTTGTTGTATGATTCCACTATGTATCAGTCCATTATTCTCATGCATCGCATGTTTGACATGTTGAATGAAGATGAGCGGACAGAGGTGCTGTTGGAGCGTTTACGAAAGACAAAAACGAACAAAGAGTTTTTGGCTTCTCTCAAGAATGGGTAAACCCGCCTTTATGGCGAGGCAAGCTTGACAAAAAAGGTTAATATGACCACACTGGAAGGTGGAGTGCAGGCATGATTTGGTTGACAGAATTACGAGATTTCTGGTCATTTTTCTGGGACTATTGGTTTCAGCGCCTTTTGGTAGTGTATCGCCAGGTTGAGTCAGCGAAGGATGTGGTGGTGGATGGGTTGTATTCCAAGCGGGGAAAATATACCCGACCTTTTATCCATTCAGGAATGGTGGGATTGTTGTTTATGGGGATTACGGTGGGACCTTCGGTGTTGTCCAATGAGGGAGATGTCCTATCGGATCAGTCCATTAATCGGGTGCAAGTGTTGGGGATGTCGACGACAGAAGTGTATGCTCAAGGCACAACGACTGTATCAGGAGAAGGTGTGGTGGCATATCGGGGTGGTGAAGTGGTGGACTATACCGTTCAAGCAAGTGAAACGCTATCTCAAATTGCGCAGAAATTTAATCTCAAAGTGGATACTATATTGTGGGCAAATGGATTGGATAGTCCCAAGACGAAAATTCGTGAGGGACAAGTATTAAAGATCCCACCCGTTGATGGAGTGGTGCATAAGGTGAAGAAAGGGGAGACGGTTTATTCAATTGCAAAAGAGTATCAGACAAATCCTCAGGGCGTGGTTGATTATCCTTTCAACACGTTTGTGGATGATGAAAAGTTTACGTTGGCTGTCGGCCAAACGTTGATGGTGCCTGATGGTACTATTCGCAAAGAAGATCCGGCTGCGTCACCAACCATGTTGGCTGAGCAACGCACTCCAGATGCGGGATCAGTGTCAGCTGCGGGAAGTTTTGTGTGGCCAACTGCAGGGTCGATTTCTCAGGGGTATAGGTGGTACCACAAAGCGGTGGATATCGCGAATAGTGTGGGAACGTCAATTTTGGCAGCCGATAGCGGTCGGGTGACCGTGGCAGGATGGACTGATAATACGGGGTACGGTAACCGCGTCATGATTGATCATGGTAATGGATATGTGACGTTGTATGGTCACATGAGTCGTGTGGATGTGGTGGTGGGTCAGACCGTGCGCCGCGGCGACCAGATTGGTTTGATGGGCTCAACCGGAAGAAGTACGGGACCTCATTTACACTTTGAGATACGTGCTGCAGGATCAGCTTTGCAAAACCCACTGAATTTTCTGAAGTAAGGGTTTAGGGTATAGGTTATAGGGTATAAGAATGGTAGAATCCGCTATCTATGAAACAAGCATTAATTGATCATGTTGAATTTCGGGTGCGAGCTGGAAACGGTGGACCGGGATCATTACATTTTTTACGAAACAAAATTTCTCCAAAAGGTGGTCCTGATGGTGGCGATGGTGGTAATGGTGGATCGATTTATTTGATAGCTAACCCCAATATGACAACACTCTTGGATTATGCGGGTAAAGACCATTTTGATGCCGTCGGTGGTGAACGGGGACATGGTCAGAAGATGCATGGCAAAGATGCAGATGATCTGACGTTGGAAGTACCCGTGGGAACGGAGATATATGTCAGGGTAGACGGAGAGGGCAATCCATCAAAGGATGGAGAATGGAAAAAAGTATTTGATTTGATTAAAGCAGGGGAAAAAGTGCTTATCGCTCAAGGTGGAGCGGGCGGTAAGGGTAACACTTTTTTTAAGAGTAGTGTGAATACAACACCAATGTATGCAGAAGCTGGTCATTGGGGTGAAGAAAAATATCTTAAATTGGAAATGAAGATATTGGCGGATGTGGGATTGGTGGGTTTGCCAAATGCAGGTAAGAGCACGCTACTGTCTGTATTAACGGCGGCACATCCTGAAATTGCCAACTACCCTTTTACGACAATTACGCCCAATTTAGGGGTGATGGAAGGTCTGGAAGAAGGAATAAAGCGATCACTAGTGATTGCTGATATCCCAGGTTTGATTGAGGATGCGCATAAAGGGAAAGGATTAGGAACTGATTTTTTACGACACATTGAGCGTTGCCGGACATTAGTGTATGTTATTTCACCAACTGATGAAGACTTGATGGGGAATGAAGAGGAATTGCCACTTCGGATGAAACAGCAATTTGATACGGTACGAAATGAAGTAGCATCTTATGAGCGTGAGGTGGATTTAAAACCAAGGATTGTGGTAATTAATAAATGTGATGTGATGACCGATGAAATAATTCAGGAAGTTAAAAAACAGTTTGATGAAGAAATTGTAGTGATCACTTCGGCAGCTACCTTGGTAGGTGTCGAGACATTAAAACAGCAGTTGTTTGGTCAGGGCTGATTTTTTGACGTGATAGTTAGCGGCGTTTCGGTCGAGAGATTAATCTCTTGTCCAGATGTAGCGGTGGCGGTTAGGGTAATCAAACCTGTGTTACTGTCTGCGGGAATGGTGAAGACGATGTAGGTTGGATTCCATTCAACGATAAGATTCGATGGCACGATCGTATTACCAATTTTTAATGTGCCAAAAGGGATATTCCCCAAGTTTTTACCTTTCACGAGTATGGCATCGCCAATTTTCCCCCAAGAAATGTCTGGATTAATCAATCGTGGCGGGTTCTTTGCGTCAATGATAATTTGTGAAAGAGGGGTGGGGAGTACCTCTTTAGCCTGAGATCTATTTTCAGTAGTCTGTTTGACTGAATTGGTACTCATGAAGGTTACAGCAAGGGCAAGAACGGTCAAGTTCATACCGATTACATATTTCCATGATAAACGATTTATACCAATAAAAGGGTTCATACTTTTGTCTTTATCACTAATTGCTTGCCGTTTTCAAAGAGAATGGTGTAATTATCAAAAAAACCAAAGGTCCCCAGTAGTGGTTCGATGATTTCAGCAAAAGCGACAGGGACGGTAATCTTGGTGCCATTCATATTCATGGTTATGTCAGATAAGTAGCCGTACGTGGTGGTGTTTGTAGCCGATCGAAGATAGATACGTTTGGCGGTGGCAGTATCGATGCCAAGTGAATTGATGTATTCAACCGGAAGAGCACTGATTTTTGCGCCAGAGTCTACAAGAAAGGTGATGGGGACTTCTTTTCCTGTGGTGGACTCAACTGTGGTTTCGATATGAGGAGTAACTACATTTCCCACATCAGAAAAGAACGTATATTTAAGGGGGATACTGGTAATGACTGCAGGGTCAACTTTTGGTTTTTTAAAGATACTGGTGAGATCGATAGAAACACTTGAGGCAATCAGGTATGCTGCAATAAAAGCTGTTCCAATGAAACTGGTGAGTTTTACAGCTCCAATTACTGAGTTCCAGGTTGAATGGGTGGGTTGATAGATGGGTTGGGCAAATGAATCCATGGATATAGGATAGCAGATGTCATGGTCTTTTTTGAGGTTCTTTTGTACAATACGATAGATTTTGATGAGGGCCCGTAGTTAAACGGTAGAACACATCATTCGCATTGATGAGATCCGGGTTCA
>CAZKMY010000052.1:0-7643 GCA_964554085.1 uncultured Pseudomonadales bacterium | reverse complement strand
GTTTGATTGATATGTCAAGAAGTGTTTCTCACAATCTTCGTCCAGAAATTATTGATAAATTAGGACTAGTCTCAGGACTTCACAACCTAGCCCAAGAGATGAGTGGACGATTTGGCTCACCGATTGAATTTGAATCAAATATCCAACGAATAAAAATACCTCAAGAAGTAGCCCTTCAACTCTATCGCATCGCCCAAGAATCTATCAACAATGCCATCAAGCATAGTCGAGCTTCATCCATCAGTTTGACAGTGCATAAGCATAATCACACCTTATCCATTACGATTCGAGATAACGGGAAAGGGTTTGATTTTGAATCAGCACGTCACACTCCCACGAGTCAAAAAAGTTTAGGATTAAAAATCATTTCCGAACGAGCCAACCGCATCCATGCAGAGCATATTATAAAATCTATTGTGGGGCGAGGTACAATGGTCACAATAAACTATCCTATCAATCAATCGGTACAAATAAATTAAGGAGGCGTTTATGACGAATCCGCAAAAGGTTCGAACTCTTATTGTTGATGATCACGCTGTTTTCAGAGCCGGATTAATTAAGTTGCTTGAAGAAAAGCCCGAAGTAGAGATTGTGGGAGAGCTTGATTCAGGTGATCAAGTTGTGGAGTTTCTCGACAGCCATCAGGTTGATCTCACCATTCTCGACATTTCGCTTCCCGAAATCAATGGGCTCAAACTGCTAGATATCATTAAAAAAAAGCATCTCAAAACGAAAATTCTCATTCTCTCAATGCATAAAGTGGCTGAATATTGTCGCCTTGCTATCAAGCATGGAGCCGCCGGCTACGTCCTAAAAGAAGAAGCCTTCGATCAGGTGGTTAAAGCGATTGAGACCATAAACAAAGGTGAGAAATACATCTCGCCTGCCATGAAGGCAGTTGCTGCGGACAGTTTCTTGCACACCGAAGAAAACATGTTGCCAGAGTTACTCACCAAAACCGAGCGGGTAGTGGTGAAATACATCGCGGAAGGTATGTCAAATAAAGAAGTGGCTAAAACCATGGATATCTCTGTGCGGACAGTCGAAACACACCGCGCTCATATTCTCAAAAAACTCAAAATCAAAAATACTGCTGGTTTGGTGCAATATGCCATCAAACACGGATTTGTCAAAATAAATCATCTGAGTAACGACTGAGAATCTGTAATTATCCAGAGATATTTTTCTTAAATTAAGTAATTTTGGGTATTACGTCGTGCTTTAAAAATGTGCCATTCTTAACCTGTACTACTGCATTATAAGTATAGTTAAGGAAGTCGTATGGCCACTCAAGTTAATCCTACCGTTGAAGCACCAAAAACAGAAACAACTCCAGCTCCAGATGTGGTTGCTCCCGAAGCAGCAACAGCATCCAAGGATGCAAATCAAAAAGCTCAAGAAGCATTAGACACTGAGCAAGTGGTTGTTTTTCAACTTGCGGGGGAAGAATATGCCGCCCCCATCCTTGATGTGCAAGAGATTATTACCACCGGAGACATTACTCCCTTCCCCAATGTCCCTGAATACATTGCGGGCATCATTAATGTCCGTGGCACAGTAGCTACCATCATTAACTTAGCCAAGAAATTTAGTCTGGCCCGTAAAGACGGGGAGAGTGTTGATCGATACATTATTCTCACCAACACAGGAAAATCACTTTTTGGCATCATGGTTGACGAAGTGACTTCCGTCATGAAGATCCCCAAAGCCAATATTAAAGAAGCGACTCGATTATCTGATAACAAGATCCATAACGAATATGTCAATGGTGTCGCCGTTATTGATGAGCGAGTTATTCTTATTCTCAATTTCCAAAAGATATTAGATGAAGAGGCCTTTCAAGGTATGCTTGATCCAAATCAACTTGCTCAAGCTGTAGACCAGAAAGCAGGTCAATCTACAAAATAATCGTCAATATTTATGTAATAAAAAGGAATGAAGATATATGAATTTAAATAATATAAAAATTTCCACAAAGCTACTGGGTAGCTTTTTGATTGGTGCAGCGTTTGTTGCCGCTGTTGGGATTGTTGGTTACACAGGCATTAATTCGGTTAACAAGTCCATGGTAGAAATCGCTGACAATAACATGCCATCTATGCAATATTTAATGACATACCAAGAGGGTGTGACAGCGGTTGTTCGTAGTGTGCGTTTTTTGCTTGCTGATTTGCCAAAAGCAGAAGCTGAAAAGCAATTTACTATGATAACTGAAACCAGAGCGAAGTATGCAGATGCAATCACTGCATATGAAAAACTTCCTGCCACAGACGAAGAAAAAAAGATGTGGGAGGCAGCAAAAGCTCAGGTAGCAGCGTTCGAAGTTGATAATAATAAAATTATCGAATTAGCAAAAACATACTATGCGGCTGACGTCAGAGATCCAAATATTTTAGCTCAGATGAAGACATTGGCATTTGGGGACAACCTAAATGTGTATGAAAAAGTTGCTCCAGCTGTTCAAGCGGTGGTTGATTACCAAGTCAAACTTGGTAAAACAAATAATGATGCTGGCCATAAAGCTGCATCGACTGCCACAACCATGATGATCATTGGTATGGTAGTAGGAGTTGTTGCTTCAATCGGACTTGCACTCTTCGTCACGCAGTTAATCACAAAACCCATTCAGTCAATGATGAAGGAAGTTGGAAGACTTTCTGGTACGGGGGATTTATCCATCCGTGTGAATGTGACAGGAGGAGATGAAATTGCATTCCTAGGGCGCACACTCAACAACATGCTTGATAATACGGCCAATCCAATGAAAGAAATTGCCCGTGCAATGGAAGTGTATGCGACAGGTGATCTTCGTAACGAAATCAACGTTACGGGCACCAAGGGTGACGTAGACAAGTTGTATCAATCTGTGCGCAAAATGATCACCTCACTTCGATCGTTAGTAGGCAACATGATGCAAAATGCTGACACTATTTCTGCCACAGCCCAACAACTTGCTGCATCTACCCAGCAAGTAAACGCCGCCACCCAACAAGTATCATCTGCTGTTCAGGAAGTTGCTTCAGGTGGTGAAAACCTAGCCAAACAAACAGTTGAAGCATCCACAAATGCTAAGCAATTGACAGAAGAAGCAGGTAAGGGTGCTCAAGCTGCCGGTCAAGCTACCTCTAAGATGGAGTCCTTATCTGCAGCCGTTAATCAAAGCTCAGATGTGGTTTCTTCATTGGGTGAAAAGAGTCAAGAAATCGTCAAGATCGTTGATACCATCAACGCCATTTCTTCTCAAACCAACTTACTTGCCCTCAACGCAGCCATCGAGGCCGCTCGCGCTGGTGAAGCTGGTCGGGGTTTCGCTGTCGTAGCAGATGAGGTCAGAAAACTCGCCGAAGAATCTCAGAATGCCACCAAGGACATTGAGACCTTAATCGGTGAGATTAAATCCAGCACTGATCAAGCCGTATCCAGTATGGATATAGGCAAGAAAGAGGTTGAAGCTTCATCCGAAGTGGTGAATCAGGCCCTTTCTGCACTTGAAGTTATCTCAGGCAAAGTGAAAGCTATTGAGACTACGATTGAGAGTGTATCTGCAGTGGCTCAACAATCTGCTTCCAGTAGTCAACAAATGAGTGCGGGAGTTCAGCAAACCAGTTCGTCGATGCAACAAGTGGCTTCTGCCGCTCAACAGCTTGCATCCACAGCTCAAGAGTTAAAGGCAACTGTAGATCAATTCAAAGTGAGTGATGCTGGCCCACGAACTGACGCCGTCAAACCGTCCCATCTCATCTCCGCGCCCGCAGCTAATACACCAGCTGCACCTCAGGCATCCGCACTAGAGCGCTTACATCAGAAAAAAGTCGCCGCTAGTGGGGGGAAAGTTATGTTGACGCCGGAAATGCTTCACAAGATCGAAGAAACGAAGCAAAAAGAGGAAGTTAAAGACGCAGCGTAATTGATACATAAAAATAACCAAAAGCAAATCGGGATTCGTTTTCCCGATTTGTTTTTGGTAAAGTGGATATATACATTACAACTGCCCATAATAGCTAGAAAGGATAGTCATGAAAGTTCTTATCACAGATGATTCCGAATTCATGCGGAAAATTATTCGATCAGCCTTATCGAAAGTCGAAGGAACACATGAATTTATGGAAGCAGAAAACGGCGATGTAGCAGTCGAATTGTGCCGCACCTTCCAGCCAGATATTGTTTTCTTAGACATCATTATGCCTGTGAAAAATGGCATCATGGCAATGGAGGAAATTAAAGCCATGAATCCTAATACGAAGGTGGTTATCGTCACATCCGTTGGTCAAGAGGAAATGATTGCTAAAGCTCAAGAGCTCCATGCTGATGGTTTTGTACCCAAACCCTTTCAACCAGCTCAAATAGTCGAGGTATTTCAAAAATTTGCGGTCTAAAACATGATCCGTATATTTATTATCGATGACAGTGTCCTTATTCGTTTTGCCCTCTCCCAAATTTTGAATCAAGAAGAAGGGATGATGGTGGTGGGAGATGCTCCGCCTGATGATCACCTGAATAAATTGATCGAGCAGGCAAAACCAGACATTTTACTACTCGATATTCCTATTCCCCGTGAATCAGGTATTCAATACCTGAAAAAGCTGCATAAATTTCGTCTACCCGCAATTGTGTTCACCAAGTCTGACAAAAACATTGCCCGCGACATTATTCCACTCCTCGAAGCGGGGGCAGTAGGATTTGTTATCAAACCCGAAAAAGATGTCCAAGTCAGCGAAGTTCGTGAACAAATTGTATATGAAATTCAGAAAAACACGAAAAAAACGAAGCGGGAAACAAAACCAAAAAAGACATCCGTTTCATCGGTTGGTCGGGTCAGTTTTCTTGACCCTCTCTGGTGTGTAGCGATAGGTTCATCTACCGGAGGACCAGAAGCTCTCATGGAAGTGGTTCCTAAATTTCCTGAAAATTTTCCCGCTGGGATCGTTCTCGTTCAGCATATGCCTGCTGGCTTCACTACCAGATTTGCAGCCCGGCTCAATAGTAACAGTAAGGTTGTAGTCAAAGAGGCAGAGGTAGGTGATATTGTGAAACCTGGGTTAGCATTGCTTGCGCCAGGAGATTGGCATATGGAATTTCAAGATGTCACTGTAGGACACATTCATCATGCTGAGGTCAGATTAAATCAAGATCCGCAACAATGGCTCTTGCGTCCGACCGTCGATCATATGATGATGACTATAGCACCCATTTATAGAAACCGGCTGATCGGTGTGGTTCTGACCGGAATGGGAGAAGATGGTGTAGTCGGAATGCGTATAGTCAAACAATGTGGTGGCCACACCCTTGTCCAAAACAAAGAAACGTCAGTTGTCTTTGGAATGGGTCAAGAAGTTATAAAAAATAATTTAGCTGATGAGGTCCTGCCCTTGGACAAAATCGCAGATCGAATCATGGAGTTAATCAAATCATGAGCGGCATGGATGAGTTCAAAGATCTCTATATTCAGACAGCCCGGGAACGGATTACGCAGCTGAATGATTTTCTCATTAAGCTCGAGGCAAACCCTACTCAGCTCGATCTGATTCAAGAACTAATGCGTACGGGCCACTCACTTAAAGGTGAGAGTGCGGCCATGGGATATGAAAAGCTCGCCACGCTTGCCCATGTCATTGAAGATCTATTTACCGGGATTGGTAATGGCTCATTAACCATAAAACCGGAATTAATGGATCAATTATTTTCTGCTGTTGATAGGATTCAGCAGTCAGTTGATGGTATTGCTGCGAGTAATCAAGAAGCTGATACGCAGGATCTTGTTGATGCCATCAAAAAAATGACCGGTTTAACCACAGACGGATTTGGAAAAACTGATAAATCAAAACCTATCGTCACAAATGCGGCAGCTGAACCGATTTCAACAACTCCTCCAGCCCCTACAACTCCCACCACCGACACGGTTGCTCCAGTAGCTTCCACCCCAACACCTATCGTTGCTGGTCCTCCTCCAGCCAATAATGAAATTAAAGCAGCTGACAAGATTTCTACTGTTACCCTCAAAGTTGAAAAACTCGATCAGATGATTTCCATCAGTGAAGAACTTGTATTACTAAAAATGAAATTGAAAACAAATTCAATCGTGGAGAGTAATGCTGGTCTCAAAGCTGAGATGTATCAGCTGGATCGTTTGGTCACTGATATGCAATTTCATATCATGCAGGCCAGACTTTTTCCCATTAGCCTTGCTCTTACCACTGTTCCACGGTTAGTTCGGGACACATCAAAGAAAACCGGTAAAAACGTCCGTCTGGAAATCGAGGGTGATGACACGACTGTTGATAGGACCATTATCGATCACTTAACTGAGCCGTTTGTTCATATGATTAGAAACGCGATTGATCATGGGATTGAATCAGCTGAGGAGCGAAAAGCTGCCGGTAAACCAGAACAGGCAGTGGTCAAAATAAAGGCTTATACCAAAGAAAATAAATTTTATATCGACATCAGTGATGATGGAGCTGGTATTGACTGGAAAAAACTGGGTGAAGCAGGTGTACGTAAGGGGTATTGCACAGCTCAAGAAGCCTCCACCTGGACTGATAAACAGATGGAGCAACTCCTTTACATGGGCGGTGTTTCTACAAATAAGGTAGTAACCGACGTATCGGGTCGTGGTGTAGGAATGGGAGCAGTTCAAAAAGCTATCCAAAAACTAAGTGGAAGTATAGATATCAAGACAAAAGTTGGGGTTGGTACCACATTTATTCTTAAGCTCCCCATGACACTTGCAATCATTCGGGCGTTATTAGTCAAAGTCAGTCATCAAACCTATGCTATACCGGCCAACAATATTGTTCGCTCAATTCAGATCAAGGATGAAGATTTAATTATGTCTGGTAACACGTTGGTGACTGTCGTCGATAATCAGCGTGTTGCTCTATACAATTTAGAAAAGTTGTTTGACTTAGAACATTTAGTGCAACGAGATGCTTCAGCTGATGAGCAAGCTGAAAAGAAGAAAAATAGTTTCAAAACAGTCGTTCTAATACGCATGGATGATGAGATGTTTGGTTGCTTGGTTGACAAAATCATTGCTGAAGAAGAAATCTTGGTAAAACCATTAGGACCACTTCTCAAACAAGCTGCTAATTTTTCAGGAGCCACCATCTTGGCTGATGGCGCTGCAGCACCAATAATTAACGTGGAGGGATTGCGATGGAAGTAATTTCCGAACTAACCAGCCTCACCACATCTCTTCAGCAAAAATTAAATGAAGCCATGCATTCTTTAACGAGACAAGCCGTTAATCTTTCTCTTCAAGAAAGCGGTGTTTTAACAATTCCTGAAGTGCACTCATGGCTCAATTCTCCCAATCAAGCGTACACTGCTGTCTATGTTCCCATTATGGGTGAAGTAACTGGTGACATTTTCGTCTTTCTTCCCGAGCAGTCAGCTCTAGCCCTCGCTGATATCATGATTGGCAATCCAATTGGGACAACCTCAATTATCTCTGAATTTGAAGGGTCAGCCTTAAAGGAGATGGGTAACATCACCACCGGAGTCATCGTCACCGAGATTGCCAATGCATTAAAAATGTCTATGATGCTTACCACCCCCAATCTTGCTACCGATATGGTAACCGCATTAGTCGATCAGGTGCTGATAGAGGATGGTGAAATATCTGAAAAACTGTTAGCTTTAAA
>CAZKMY010000051.1:0-7874 GCA_964554085.1 uncultured Pseudomonadales bacterium | reverse complement strand
AAAATACTATTCAAGTTAAAGGAGAAAACGATATGAAGATCCAAGTCTTGGGATCTGGTTGTCCTACGTGTAAAAAAATGTATGAACAAACCACAAAAGCAGTTGAAGAATTAGGCTGGCATGAATCGGTTGACTACATTACCGGCAGTGAGGGAACACAAAAAATAATTGAATTGGGAGTCATGAGTAGTCCCGTGTTGGTTGTTGATGATGTCCCTGTCATGGTTGGATTTACTCCCGACAGAGAAAAAATTAAAAGCAAACTGATGAAGCACTAGCATGGACATTTTTCTTCCCATCCAAACACTCGCTGATGCAGTTACCTACAATCTCATCGGCATTGAACAAGGTTCCTATGTCGGCAACGCAGTACATTTTTTTATCTATGATTCGATAAAAATTGGAATACTGTTAGTGGGCATCAACTACCTGATGGCCATCACCCGTTATTACTTTCCTATGGAAAAAGTCAGAGATGTTTTGACCCGGCGGCGGTGGTTTGGATTTGATTACCTTCTTGCCGCCCTTTTGGGCACCATCACTCCTTTTTGTTCGTGCTCATCAATTCCGTTGTTTATTGGGTTTTTGGGAGCAGGCGTCCCCTTGGGGGTAACTTTTGCTTTTTTAATTAGTTCACCATTAATCAACGAATCATCCCTCCTTCTATT
This sequence comes from uncultured Pseudomonadales bacterium, assembly GCA_964554085.1. GTDB lineage: Bacteria > Patescibacteriota > Microgenomatia > UBA1400 > RBG-16-45-19 > CAZKMY01. The sequence goes on along the minus strand of CAZKMY010000051.1, from coordinate 7,206 downwards.
TCCAGCCCTTTTTGGTATGAAAACGACCATTATCTATAACGCATTGGGAATACTGATAAGCATCTTGGGAGGCATGCTCATTCAACAGCTTCACATGGAAAAGTATGTTGAGTCGTCACTTCTCAAATTCAAAAACAGACAACAAGTATTGGCTGAAACGGACGGAGACGAGCCAACTCTTAAAGAAAGAATATTTATCTGGTGGGAAGACGGTTGGGGTATTACCCGCAAAGTCTATCCATACGTTCTACTGGGTATTACGGTTGGTGCAGTAATCCATGGATTCATCCCCCAAGCTCTCATTGAACAAACCCTCGGGATCCGTGCATGGTGGACGGTACCTATGGCTACAGTATTAGGTGTTCCGCTCTATGCCAACTCAGTGAGTGTGATTCCGGTTATGCAGGCATTAGTCAGTAAAGGTGTTCCATTGGGAACAGTCCTAGCCTTTATGACCGCTACCGTTACGCTATCTATTCCAGAAGCGCTGATTCTAAAAAAAGCGATGAAGTTACCCTTACTGGCACTCTTTTTTGGTGTAACCATCATCGGCATTATGCTGATGGGATATTTCTTCAACTATATTTTTTAGTAAAACGCACCTCACAATAACGAAAACTGTTACATGATATACTACCGGCCAATATGGTGGAAAATAGACCAACCCCAGCCGAAATTATTGAAATGTATACGGATCAACCTGCAACGGAAATACACAATGAAACAGGATTAACCTTATGGGAAATCTACAGTACTTTACATAAAGCTGGAGTGGAAGTTATGCCGCGTGGTCGTCGTCCAGTATTGGAAAATCCTGGGATTGATGTACTCGAACGTCTGCGAGGTGAAGGAAGAACCCAAAAAGAAATTGGAGCTCTATACGGAGTCAGCAAACGAACAGTTCAACGCTGGCTTGGGAAGTAATTCTTTCCTGATATACTCATATATATAATTGATCAAGAATTTGTGCAGCTAGCTATAACCGAAGCTAAACGATCAACATGGGAATAATTAGATTTTTATTAGCCCTATCTATCGTTAACTATCATGCAGGCATAGCCACTCTCCCTCGTTTTCTCAATAACAATACCGTCGTTGCGGCATTTTTCGTCATCTCAGGATTTTCAATTTCCTACACTCTCTCTCATAATTATTCTTTCAACCGTCAGGGGTTAATCGCATACTATAAAAAAAGATTCACTCGTATATACCCGCTGTACTATATTGCTCTCGTCTTCTCAATAATTGTCGGTATTCTAGTCAGTTCCACCAGCGTTGTCACCTCAATGACTGCAGCGATAAAACAATTTCAAGGTGCCTCGTTGCTTCGACAAGCTCATTATGTTTTTGAAAACGTGACGCTATGTAATGGATGGCATGCGTGGATTCCAACTCCAGGAACGATGCCACTAATTGTTTTGCCCGCTTGGACATTATTGGTAGAGTGGTGGTTTTATCTCCTTGCTCCGTTTATCCATCGTCTGCGCAGTAAATGGATTCTTTGCTTAATGGTGTTTAGTATGATTTGTCGCTTTGTAACTTATCATCACTCGTTTGGATTAAATTCATTACCGGATAATCAGTTCTTTCCTAATCAATTAATATACTTTTTGATTGGGATAATGAGTTATCGGTATGGTAAATATTTCACGGCAACAAATTTACGAATAAAACAAACATTGTTGGGTATTTTGTCCTGTGTAATTATCCTGGGACAATTCATTTCTCCCATAGGTGCAACGCATTGGCTTTTTCTTTTCGTCTTGGCTACAATTTTGCCTAGTATTCAATCATTTGATCTTCACGATTCGAAAATAAAATTTTTCGGGAAAATGAGTTATCCATTATTTTTATTTCACTTACCAATAATATGGCTGATTGAAGCCTTTATAATGAAACCATGAGTTTTACTCATCAATCACTCTCTTGGTTATTAACAGAAGACGGCAGCGGAATCACATATCCTGTTTTAAAAAATATACTTGGTGTAGAAAATGATGATCCGCGACTTCAAACGGCTAAAACAGTTGCGTACACCACGGGACATATTTCCCGTGTATTAAAAAACATGAACCCGGAGGGATATTGGCGGAATGCTGATGGGGGATATTCGCCCAAATACTATTCCACGGTTTGGTCACTTATTCTGTTGTCTCAATTGGGCGCCTCGGTCGAGGACGATGAGCGAATTCAACTGGCGTGTAGCCGGTATTTGGATCATGCATTGTCAGTCAACGATTCAATCTCTCACAACAAAACTCCGTCAGGCACCTTTGATTGTTTGCAAGGTAATATGTGTGCTGCACTCACCGATCTGGGATATCAAGATGACCGTCTAGATAGAACATATGAATGGATGGCAAAAAGTGAAATAGGCGAGATTGAAAAATATTACGCCAGTGGCAAAAACGGACCCAATTTTTCCTGTAGTGCCAATGGTAAGCAACCCTGTGCATGGGGAGCAGTGAAGATATTGCTGGCACTTGGAAAAATTACAAAATCAAAACAAAGTGCAGCAATGAAACAGGCGATTCTATCAGGAGTTAATTTTCTCTTTAGTGTTGATCCCGTGACAGCCGCATACCCAACCACATATAGTGAGAAACCAAATGGAAGTTGGTGGAAGTTTGGTTTCCCCACCTTTTACTGTACCGACCTACTTCAATTGACTGAAGCCCTTGTCAGTGTGGGGTATGGTAACGATCCACGCCTCCAAAAAACCATCGATTACATTATCAGTAAACAAGATGACCAGGGTCGGTGGAAATTGGAACATGATTACATCGGCAAAACCTGGGGTAATTATGGCGAGAAAAATCAACCTAATAAATGGGTCACCTACCGGGCAATACGTGTATTAAAACAAGTTCACTTGTCCGAAAACCATTGATTATTGTATTGATCAAGAAATTCGTTATACAGGTTATATTGCTGTCGTAGATTTAATTTTCCATTAAGAAATTCTCCAATAAAAGTTTTTACCTGTTCAATCCGGGTGATCAATATCTCAGGGAGATTTTGGGAATCTAATGCCCTGTCATACTCATTAAAAATCCCAAATTTATCCCAAGAACACACTCTTCTAACGAGAAATTGATACATACGGTCATTAACATGAGGATCTTTTCCGCGAGCTATTGGCAAACCAATCATTTCCCGCAACTCTTGTTTTTTATGGCTGATTTCTTCAGTCAGCACATCCCTTGGCCGAACCGTATGACGTCTATCTAATGATTTTCCAAATGTATGCATCCGTTTTTCTGGATCAATCTCATAGTGAGAAGTAGTTGTTTCAACAGGGAAAAGTGAAGGCTGAAGGCCAGGTTGGCGAATGATTTTATTTGGACGATGATGACTAGCTGGCTCGAGTTCTTCGGGAGTATATAGTGGATTTATCGATCCACCACCAGCGAGCAATTGATTTTCCCGAAAATGGACTTTCTTGGCCAGTTGAGGATCATCAGGCATCCACGAAATACACATTTCAAGAATCGCTCGATTTCGATCATCTAAGTCGCGTTTTTGTATCCGTCCAACATAAAAGAGAGCGAGTAATTCGACGATGTCGGGGATGCTCTCACCTTGAGGACGCTCAACATTCGTCACACCTTTACTATAACAGTGCTGTCAAATAGGGAAGGGGATATATAATAAAACCATATGAAAAAAGAAGAAAAATTCCCAGAGTGTTGCAAAGATAATATCTGTTCCCGTGGCAATGGTGTTCATTGTGGTGGATCATCCAATGCTATTTATGGCTTAGGTGTGGTCGGTGCGTTGTTTTATTTCCTCCAACACGCAGGTACCTTTTCCGCAGTCATGATAGGTATTGGTAAATCATTCTTCTGGCCTGCCATTCTCATGTTCAAACTGTTGACATATTTGCAGATGTAATTGGGATACGCCATTTTTGTGACTATCATCTATGCATTCGGTCTCACGCTAGTAGCTGGATTAAGCACAATTATTGGTGGTTTGTTTTATAGCCGCTTTCAAACACTCAACAACAAATACTTTTCATTCTTCCTGGGTTTTTCCGCAGGAGCCATGATATGTATTTCTCTCTTTGACTTATTACCAACAGCGATCAAGGGTTTAGGAGTATCGCCCTCTCTTTTTCTCATGGGTTTGGGTGCGGTAATTGCTCGTTTAGTAGATCTGGCTATTCCTCATCATATTTCTCTCCCCGTGGTGTGTGATGTGCGAATGAAGAAAATGATGACCACCGGAATTGTGGTAGCAATAGGAATGATTGTTCACAATATCCCCGAAGGGATGACTGTATTTATGGCCAGTCTTCACAATACGGGATTTGGATCAATCCTGGCATTAGCTACAGCTATTCACAATATCCCCGAAGGTATTGCTGTTGCTGCCCCCATTTTATGCGCAACAAAAAATAAAACGTTAGCTCTTCGGTACACCTCTATTGCTGGACTAGCAGAACCCTTTGGAGCCTTGATTACATTTCTCGTTCTTCGTCCCTTTCTATCTGAAACGGTACTTCAGGGATCATTTTCTATCGTTGCTGGGATCATGTTGTTTATCAGTATTGATGAATTATTACCTTGGTGCTTAAAAGATAAACAATATGCTCAAGCACTCAGTGGTTTTATACTGGGCGGATTATTATTAGTCATAAGTGTGTGGTTGTTATGAATCAAATAACTCGGTGTCCTTGGTCAGAAAATCCACTGTTTCATGAATATCACGATACTGAATGGGGAGCTCCCGTTCATGATGATGGGAAGCAATTTGAATTTCTCATTTTGGAAGCGGCTCAAGCAGGCTTAAGTTGGGCCACTATCCTAAAACGCAGAGAAGGTTACCGGCAAGCGTTTGCAGAATTTGACCCAAAAAAGGTAGCTGCATTTATTGATAAAGATGTCGAACGGCTGATGAATAACCCAGCCATCATCCGCAACCGATTAAAAATTACCGCCGCCATCAATAACGCTCAGAAATTTTTACTTGTTCAACAAGAATGTGGTTCATTTGACTCGTACATTTGGAGTTTCGTAAACCACAAACCCATTGTCAATTCATGGACCGAACAAAGCCAAATCCCCGCCATTTCTCCCGAATCGGAAGCACTCAGTAAAGATTTAAAAAAACGTGGTTTTCGTTTTGTGGGTCCCACGATTATCTATGCCCATATGCAAGCGGTGGGCATGGTGAATGATCATCTAGTCAGCTGCTTTAGACATCATGAGGAGAAAAAATGATCGATACAATTTCCCAAGAATACAGTCAAACCCTTAATCAACTTGGTATTGAACACACTGTATTTGAACACCCTGCCATGATTGATCCCAACGAAGTCCAAGCATATTTACATGAAACCATTGCTGATTGTGTCGCTACGTTAGTGATGAAGGCAGATGATCGGTTTATTGCTATTCTCAAAAAAGGGGATAGTCATCTAAACTTTAAAAAAATTAAGAAATTGTTGCACGTAGGTAACTTGAGGTTTGCGTCGAAAGAAGAATTTGAACAAAAAACCGGATTACCCTTTGGAGCGGCTCGGGTATATTTACCCGGAATAGATACCTACATTGATCAACATGTGTTCGATCAGGAATATCTCAATGGCGGTACCGGCAGTTTCACCTGCACGTTCAAATACAAAACAGTCACCTTTAAAAATATTCCCAACTACACAGTCGTTGATATCACCGATTCAATTGTTTGAATCAATACATCAATTCCTTCACCTGTGCAGGCACTGACAAACTGTGGATGGTAATCGGCGAAATGTTCACGTAAATTTTGTATGAGTTGTTGTTTGTTTTTAATATTCTCACTATCAATTTTATTAAATACATAAATCCGGTTTTTCATTCCAATAGCTAAATCAGTTAATACGTGCTCGACTGATTCGATCTTTTCTGGAAAAAATTCATCCGAAACATCAATCACATGCAACAATAAATCTGCATGAATGGTTTCAAGAAGCGTTGATTGAAATGCTTGAATCAGTTCTGTAGGTAAGTTTTGTATAAACCCAATGGTATCTGTCACAAAGGCTTCTTTTTGAAGCCCGTGTAAATAGAGTTTACTCACACTACTGTCCAGCGTGGCAAAAGGAGCATCTTCAACATACGCTGTTTTTTTGGTTAGGGTATTAAACAGAGTTGATTTACCTGCGTTGGTATAGCCCACAATAGAAATGGTAGGTAGCCGCAATCGTTTTCGATGCTCCATTTGATGCTGTCGATTGCTGGTTAACTTTTCCAAATCGGCTTCAATTTGTTTAATCTCACCCCGCCAATGTCGCTTCATAATTTCGGTGTTGGTTTCACCCATGCCTCGGGTGCCAATACCCGCACCTTGTTGGGACATTTGTTTGCCCATGCCCTGCAATTCAGGCCCCTTGTGCCTGACATCTGCGAGCTTTATCTGGAGTTTCGCTTCGGCAGTGTTGGCATGTTGTTTGAAAATCTGGAGAATTAAATCTGTTCGGTCCCACACTTCAATTTTTGGTCTTGTTTCGGTAAACACACTTTTTAGCGAATGAAGTTGGCTGGCGGTCAAATTATCATTGATGACCACCACATCAATTGATTCTCGCCCGATTAATTCAGCTATTTCGTGTACCTTTCCTTTACCGATATACGTACCCTGATTCAAATGAGATTCATTTTGTGCTACTGTTTTTACCACTGTTCCACCATAGGTTGTGATCAATGCAGCTGCTTCATCCAGTTCGGATTGAACCACCTGCCGATCTCGGTTATAAGCAACCAGTGACACTAACAAAAACCGGGGATCAGCAATCAGGGTAAGCATGCCGTCATTATAGCGCATCGAAAGGTGCGTTCTATCAAAATTTGTCATATACTACGGCTATGAACACACTCATTGTGTATGACTCCCTCTACGGCAGCACCAAGACAATTGCTGAGACAATTGGTAAACAACTTAATCCTCAGACGACAGGTATCCTTCCCGTTTCGAAAATGAGTCGAGTGGACATTTCCAGCGTCGACCTCCTCATTGTGGGGTCTCCAGTCCATGGTGGTAATGCAACACCTGCGATGAAAGAATGGCTTCAATCCCTTCCGGATAATTGCTTGCACAACAAACATATTGCTGCCTTTGACACTCGATTGGAAGAAAAAGAGCAAGCCTTTCCACTTCGTGTTCTTATGAAAATTATTCAGTATGCGGCCCCACGAATTTCCCGAACGCTCGTTGCCAAAGGTG
>CAZKMY010000050.1:6590-8130 GCA_964554085.1 uncultured Pseudomonadales bacterium | reverse complement strand
TAGCGCGCCTGGTTCGGGACTAGGAGGTCCGCGGTTCGAATCCGCGCATCCCGACACATATCGAGAGGTAGCCCCGCCGCGGCGGGGTCACTCCGACTGCGTCCCGCGTAACTTTACGTGTAGTGGGACAAATAATTCATCGAGAGGTAGCCCCGCCACGGCGGGGTCACTCCGACAAACTATGAAGCATGCAGAGTGTGACATTGGTGGAGTTGCCCCTCCTTCCCCCATTCATCGCCAAAACCAAGAGGTTCAATTGCCCATCGAGTCGCTTTCTTTTTTTGGTGGCAAAAAAGTAAGTCCTTCTTTCTATCAGGAATTTGATTCTGCCGCCTCACTCTACCCCATGCTCAACCGCATCTTCACTGAAAATGATGAGTACCTTCGCTACAAAAATGTATCCACAAACATGGCTAACACACTCACCATTCTCCTCGCTCGCGGAATTGTTCCCTCCCCATTCTCTTCACTTATCGAACTGGGGAAATTTCTCACCAATCTTCCCCTCCATCCCGAACACTACCACACCAAAATCACTGAATAGTTTTTCAACTCAGTCGCAACAGAATAGTATATCCGATGATTTACAGACATTCATAGGGAGATACTACCTAACTAAAAAAGGACCTGTTCATGGGTGAATATCGCGGGAGCATTATTATAACCCACTCTAAATAGTAAAGACAGTCTTTCATCTGGAAATCGCACCCTTTACGGTAAGAGAAGATAAATAATCACAAAGGAATCGGGCATGTCACGTCATGAACGTCAACTTTCTCCTACTGAACAAGTAGCGTGTAAATTTAAAAAGCACGAAAAAATGTGGGAAAGACAATATCCAGACGTTGAATTAACCTATTTAGAAAATTCCTTTAAAGAAATTCATCATTCCAACTGCAATACTCACGCCAACTACTTCATTTATGGAACAAAAAATAATCATTTCGTCCCGCTTACCAGTTGTATAGATCTTGAAGATCAAGACGTCATCAATCGAGAACAGGTGCACCAAGCACGACTCGCAGCCGCCAAAGCATTGCTCACCAACCGCGTTGACCGAGTGACTATTTTTTACGGTGACTCAGACAACGTTGTCACCAACAGCCGTAATGCTCCACTCGATGGAAATGCAGAACACCAGTACCCTCAATATCCCAAGCTCCATCAATTACCGAAAAAGAATTATCCCGAACCCCTCCCCGGAACCTACGACTGGGACCCACTTACAAACGAAGAACGTCTCGATATACTCGCAGAAGCTATCCCCATTCTCCAAATGGAGAAGAAACAGACAAAACAAACCAAACACGAATTCAATTGCACAAGACGTTCCAGCCGGAAACTAAAACGACAACTCCGAACTCAACGTGTAGAAAAACAAAAGGCCAGACAACAAAACATAGTTGCCAATGAAGAAATCTCAGCCCCCATTGCAAAACTACCAAAAAATTACGACCGTAACTGGCGCGCTCAATTACCAGAGTACGTCAAGAATCCAACGGAATTCTATCGACAACATACTGCCGCCAGACACTACGGT
>CAZKMY010000050.1:0-6580 GCA_964554085.1 uncultured Pseudomonadales bacterium | reverse complement strand
TGATTATTACCCAGACAAGGGAGAAAATAATCATCCTGACTATCTCCGTGAGGTTACCATTGACGCAGGTACGTATAAAAAACGAGCATATCTTCTCAATGAGGCTGACTCCCATGGATTCCGCATTATCCAAGAACAACAATTTGATGGTAGTTTTAGCGAGGGTCAAGTTCACACAAGTCGGATTCTCAACACTCTGCTTCCAGAAAACCGTACCTACATCGACCGCAAAGACCCGAATGCTGGTTACTTTCCGGAACGAGTCGTGAAAGAAGAACCTCCCATCCTTATCAATCTCCCTCTTTGTCTCCCCATCATCAGTGAAGTAGCTCAATTAGAAATCGATCACAACTAAAAACCCCCCAAAATGGGGGGTTAGAATGACATAATCTCAAGTATTATCTGCTGTATTATTCGCGCTCTTCTTCGGAATAGATATAAACCTCAACATCCTTGTGATAGTCATAGATATCACTGGGATCAAACATAATATCCTTTTCTTTTTCTGCACTTTCCACTCCATCAGAAGCATGAATGAGGTTCATTTGTTGCGACATACCCAAGTCTCCTCGGATAGAACCAGCCTCAGCCTCACGAGCTTTGGTGATTCCTACCAGTTTTCGCACGGCATCGATGCACTCCACACCTTCCCACAGCATTGCGACAATCGGTGTGAGCTGCATGTAGTTGCGCAGCTTTGGAAAGAAGGGTTTATCTTTGTGATGTACATACCATGTTTCCAATTGTTCATCGGAAAGTCGGGTCATTTTTAATGCGACCAGCTTGAGACCCTTCCGTTCGAACCGACCAATGATCTCCCCTACCAGGCCCCGTTGAAGCCCATCGGGTTTTACTAATACGACTGACTGCTGTACATTCATGTTTGCATACTCCCTACCAGTAATAAAATTGGCTCATATATCATAAGTCACCCTGTTTCCAAGTGCAATTACCCATCCATAATAAATCACACGAGTCTCCAGAGGGAAACAGGTGGCACTCACATATCACGACTGCTATTTTGATCCCTATTCTCGTCTGATAAACGGTATTAAGTAATATAATATATTGATATACAGGAAATATATACAAGTTTTTTCAAAATTAACCAATATTTATCAGCACACTATAAATAGTGCTGATAGGAAAAATTCATCCTCTTTTTAAACAGCCCAAAAACCCACACTTGCCACCCACTTAACACCCACCCTACATCTGGAAACCGATATCCAACACAACAAACCGTCATCCTCAAGCATCTGACTTGCTCAGATCATTGGGGATCCATACAAAACTCATGAATTCTGGATCCCGGATAAGGCTAAGGCCTTTACCGGGATGACGAAGAACGTTAAATAAGCTTAGAAAAATCTTCTGTCTGGTACGGTCCAATCACTGCCAGGTTAACTCGATCAAAATCAATAATCCGCTTGGCCACAGCTCGCACTTCCTCAGGAGTCACTTGTTTGTACTTGGCCAAAATCTGCTCCACCGTCTCCACTTTGCCTTCAAACAACACCTTTTCCACCATCAAATCCGCCATCCGTGAACTATCTTCCAGATCCAGCGCCACTTTACCAATCACATATTCTTTAGCCCGACTCACTTCTTCTTCAGAGATATCCCCCGCCAAGAGCTTTGAGAACTCCTCCATGGTCACTTTTACCGCTTCCTGAGCCTTATCCAGACTAACTCCTTCAAACGCATAAAAACTGCCACAGTCGCGATTCAGATCGGCAGAGGCATACGCGTAGTACGCGAGGCCTCGTTTTTCGCGAATTTCGTTGAATAATCTCGAGCTGGAGTTGCCTCCCGCAATGGTAGATAGGAGATTCAAGGCGTAACGGTCTTGGTCAAACCGACCAATACCCGGGAATCCCAGATGAAAATGGGCTTGTTCAGTTTTTTTATGTACCACTTTAATTCTTTTCTCCTGTTGCCTGTCCCCTATAACCTGTCCACTCACATCCCCTCCACCCCTCCGCACCACGCCTTTACTAAACGCTTCCTCCACCATCTCCTGACTAAACCCTCTACCCTGGACCCTACCAACTACCCCCACCACCACATGACTTGGATCATACCATCGGTCCCAATGGACCAAAAAATCATCTCGCTTGAGGGCTCCCACCGTCTCTTTGGAGCCAATCACCGGTGTCGCCAGAGGTGAGCCTGCATACACTAATTCTTCAAACACATCCCCCACTTTCGCCTGGGGTTGGTCCTCATACATGTTGATTTCTTCAATAATCACCCCACGTTCTTTATCGATATCCTCGGGCCTCAGTTGTGCAGTCAGTACCAAATCACTCACCATATCCAAAGCCAAAGGTAGCTTGTCTGCTCCCACTTTCACCCAATATCCGGTGTATTCCTTGTCAGTAAACGCGTTATACTTCCCTCCTACCCCATCAATCGCCTGGGCGAATGCCATCGAATTGGGATAGTTTTGGGTTCCCTTAAAGGGTAAGTGTTCCAAAAAGTGAGAAATGCCTGCTTTTTTGGGATCTTCGTAGCGTGAACCCACCCCGACCATCGCGAGCACCGTGACCGAGTTTAACCCCGGCATATCCACGGTCACCAACTTCATTCCAGATGGTAAAGTCGTCAATTGAGGTGTTTGCATAGATCTTTATTCTAGCAGGATATCCTCAGGATTAAAGTCCTTGAATAGTCCCTATATTGGGACTAAAATAGGCGTATGAATACACAAACCGTCCAACTCAAAGTCAATTTACCTGAACCGCTTCAGGCTAAACTCAAGGCACAAGCCGAGCGTTTTGGCCTGACCATGGCGGCGTATGTTAAAAATCTAATCTTGGTAGATATCAAGTCAGCCGACTATCCTGTCAAACAGGCCTCCGCCCGCACCGAAGCTGCCTACTACAAAGCAAAACAAGATGAAAAAGAGGGAAAGTTAATTCACTTTGACCTCTAGATATGAATTACCTATTTTCATCTGATTGTGCCGAACAAATCCAAGCATTGAAACACCGTGATTCTCAACTGTATCAGAAAATTATCAAAAAACTAAAAATTTTTCGCGAGAATCCCCACCATCCTTCACTCCGACTACACAAACTAAAAGGTCCTCTTCAAGAAACCTGGAGTATTTCCCTCGAAAAAAATGTAAGAATGTTGTACTATTTTTCATTCATTGAAGGTGAGCGGCAAGCGGTTTTCTTCGACATCGGCACCCACGACCAGGTGTATCGATCGTAAATAACCAGCAACAACCCTCCTCCGATGTAGTCTCCCTTGCTGCGCCCTTCCGAAGCTTTAAGTGAAGGAGGGTTAAGGGAGAAAGGGACCCTCCCGAAGTGAAGCCTTTGGCTTTAGGGATAGAGAGTTATTCTCCTATTCCCAATAAAAAACCCTCTCGGAAAATTACAAGAGGGTTTCTTTAAAACCAACAACACATTCACTTACGAAGTTTCCCACCGTTCATTCCGATTAACGAATTTCCATAACATCAATCCATTCGGTAATGCAAGAATTTCCGGATCTTTACAAAACCCGTGCTTAACAAGGAGATCTACCAATTCTTGAATAATGTAACAATTACTTTTTACTTCCTTATCATCATTTCCACGTTGATGTAGACGAACTGTTCTGACATGGGTAGGTAAATCTTGTATTTCCTGTAAAACAGATTTTTTTTCATTTTCCTCAATTCCGATCACTACTCTATCCAACAAAAACTCATGTTTTGAATTCACTTCAACAATAATCCACATCGTCATCCTCCTAAGCAACAACGTTAACAATATTCCCGGGAATGGGGACGAAAATAAGAATTTCCATATCTCCTTTCCGTTCAGGTTTCCTGGGCGGCACGAGATGTAAGTCGTGCTGGAAAATATCAAGCAAAACCTTCACTGGGATCCACTCCTTGTCCTTCGTTTTCGAAGAAATGGCCGCCATTACTGACGCTTTTTCTTCTCCCTCAATATCTCGAAAATGCACAGCTTCACTTCCTACAGCTTTCGATACGACAATCACCTTTTCCTCCAATTAGATAGTCTCTAGTTCCTGAACAGGCAACATAATATGAATCATGTCCCCAATATCACACTCCAACGCCGACAACAGTTCGGTAAAAATCGGACATTCCATCAATACGGCTCTTTCCATCAGATCTTCTAGCATTACCTCTCGCGTTTCTTCTTCATCGACAGCGATAAGTGTTTGAAAGAACCATTCTTTTACCTCAGGAATCGTAAAACCCATTCCTGGTAAAAACAGAAAACTAGACAGAAAAATTAATCCATCAGACCTACTTACCCAAAACGAAATCATTCTCTCTCTTCTCCTTGAACATAAAAAATGATTTGCTCTCGACTATTACGAGCGGACAAACGACAAAGTGTTGCCACCTCTCCGCCCGTAACAGTCATTTATGAATGTGTTGTTAAAGAACTACTTTTAAAAAACGATAAATAACAGCGATTGCTATCTGCCGTCTAAAGTGGCTGGATTATAGGTCAATAACAATGTAAATACAAGTCCTCCACCAGATCAACTCAACTTGATATATTATGGGACTTGTGGTAATACCATCATCGGTTTGTACTGTCGTCCCTGTTGGTATGGGTTATTCAAATTCTCGTCGTCTTGGCGGAAATATGATAGCCCAGCACTATGTTGAATCTGGTTGGAGCCCACAGCTTGCCGATCGCATGCTCGATGTCTTTGACTACGTTGATTCTCCCGATTGCCCAGGACAATCAACTTTCCTCAAAGCATTGAAGCATATGCCCAATACCATGGCCCAAGAAATTTTCAACCAGATCCGCTACCCAGCAGTCACTACTGACTAGCTCAATCTTATTCAACGTCACCAGAACCAAACCACCGCCAGGTTTTGACTGCAAACAGTCAAAGTCGCATTACGGGAGGTTTTTTTTGGAAAAAAATGATATTTCTAATCCATTTTTTCGCGAACCTCACCCTTCGTTTTCATTTTTTCGTTTTTCCGCATACAAAACGGCTATTCGAGTGAATAAAACGATTCACTCACCATTCTTCTCTTTACTTTCCCGCAGATTTCAGCAAATTCAGCGCACAATCATCCGAAGCTGAGCCTACCGAAGCTGAAGGGCGTGAGCACTGCAATTTGCGAATCGAGGGAAATCTTCCCCACTCTTGCTATACTAATCTCATGGATATTATCGCCAAAGCATTGGCTGCGATCGGTACTTTTTTCATGGGGTTTCTCCAACCCTATACGCTCCCCCTTGCCCGCCCGTCTACGCCAGTTGACGGCGGGATCTCCTTTCCCACCCTTCCCTCTGCCACTCCTACCTATCAAACCGGAAATTACGTCAATCCCACACTAAATTACCAATTTAAGTACCCCTCCAACACCGTTGTAAAAACCAACGACGAAACAGCCATCATCGAAAAAGTTACCTTCATGCTTCGAAGTGACAATTTTACCCAAAGCCTTACTCCTGATTATTTATTGAAACATGACCATTGGTGCGATGCCGATGGCCCAATGGGACCAGGCATTCACTGCACCAATACTGCCATCCGTCCCTTCACCAACACGGTCGGAACCCAAGGGTATCTGGTCAAACGGGACAAAGACATTGGAGAGAAAGAACCTCTTCACGACTGGGTCTATATCTTTCCCCGCCCCAACACTCCTGATGATGGCGTCACCCTCTATGTCGATGACCCCACCCCCTCCCACCTCGAAGTCTTGGATACGATCGCCTCCTCATTTTCTTGGAAATAAATCACATGTAGGGGCGAGGTTATCTCGCCCACATGCATCCGTTGGCATAGTTAATAGTTTACAGTTAACTATAAACGATCACCTCTAGTTGTTCACACAAATGAAACACAGTATCATGGTTATATAAACCTATGTCATACTCTCAAAGTATCAAGAACCAAGCAATAGAACTCAGAAAAACAGGACATTCTTTTGATGAAATTTCTTCTGCACTTCATATTCCTCGTGGAACTATCTACACCTGGACAAGCAAGATAGAACTTGATCAAAAAGCTCAAGAGAGAATTCAACAACGGCGGCAATATGGCATCGAGCAAACTAAAATTCATTTCAAAAACAAACGAGCAACTCTTGATCAAGAAATACGAAACAAAATCACACCAATCATCTCAAAATATCCGCTCACTCCAGAATTGGCTCAAATCTACTGTTCCCTCCTCTTCTGGGCTGAAGGATCAAAATCGCTTACAAACATATCCTTTATGAATTCAGACCCAACGATGATACGAGCCTTTCTTACATTATTCCGCACCGGTTTTCCTCTTGTTGAAACAAAATTCAGGGTTCTTCTCCATCTGCACGAATACCATAATGAACCAGAAATGATTACCTATTGGTCTTCAGTCACAAACATCCCACTATCACAATTCACCAAAACATACCTAAAACCTCACACAAAAATACGACAACATTCAAATTACATGGGATGCTGCAAGATTAAATATTACGATACTCGCCTTGCCAGGGTATTGAGTGCTATATATAATACCTTTGCAGAAAACATAGGTCCGTAGTTCAGTGGCTAGAATAGAGCTCTCCAAAAGCTTTGACAGAGGT
>CAZKMY010000049.1:0-8160 GCA_964554085.1 uncultured Pseudomonadales bacterium | reverse complement strand
AGGTAGCAAGTACTGCCAAAATCGCTCCCAGCTGTACAATAATCTCAAAACTTTTAACAAAATCTGTTTGGGGAATATTCCATATCGAACTTGCCAAAATCATATGTCCGGTGGAAGATACAGGCAAAAACTCGGTAATTCCCTCCACCAGCGCTAATAGAACAACCCCGAACCAACTCATAAAGATTCAAATTCCTCTTGATCGATTACTTTTAATCGTACCGTAACTTCTTTTCCTGTGGCTACCCATAACTCCTTTTGAACCGCCTTTGTTATAGAAGCTACCATTTTGCCATTAGCTCCAATCAACATGGGTTTATAGTGCCTATCGTTAACGATGATATATCCGCGAACATGTATTCGATCTTTTATTTCGTCCTCATGGATGTCAGCCACATAGGTTTTAACTTGATAGGGGACTTCGGCGCCGCAATATTCATATATCTTCTCGCGAATGATTTCAGCCAAGAACTCATTGCTTGAATGTGACAATAATGGAGTTGAAAACGAATCGACCGTTGTATCGCGTTCAGACTCTGAAGCGTACTGAAATAGAGTTTCTAATAAGGTATGTATGTGAGTTCTCTTCGACGCTGATAAGCGGATGGTAACCGGAACATGCTTCCCAACCAATATTTCATACGAATGAGCATGATCAGAAACAGTGGCATCTGCCTTGTTAATTAGCAAGATAACGGGCTTATTCACGTCTTCAAGCATGTGCCAAATTCGTTCATCCTCTTCGCCCCAGTCTCTAGTCTGGTCGACTACATATATCACGATATCTGCATCTTTAATCGATTGAGCAATAACCCGATTATATGAAGAAACAGCTTTTCCCTGGTAATATCCGGGAGTATCAGTGAAGAATAGTTGACCTCGCTCATCTTCAAAATACGCCGTAATCTGCGAACGAGTTGTTTGTGGTTTCCCAGAAACAATTGACACTTTGTGACCAATAATCGCATTAAGTAATGTAGACTTCCCTACATTTGGTCGTCCCACCAATGCAACCGAAGCAACTTTATAGGGGGTTTTTAGCTTTTTCATGGAGCGTATCATACAGGAGAACGAGTAATAATCACATAGGTATTCGTCGAATCATTGCCGCTTCCCTTTACGAATGAACTGTTTCCTCCCACTTCACTTGCCATCCTCTTAATTTCCTCATCAGAAAAGCTATGGCAATATCGCAAAACGGAGGCATCTGAACGCCACCCAAGAAAATAGTCACCCATTTCAAATTCACTCGCTCCAATACCAGTCTGTTGAATAACTAACCTTGGATCAATGAGCTTCTGATGATACGCTTCATCACTGGCAAATTGCCAACAGCTAATAATAACTTTGCCAAGTGGAGCCACAGTACGTAACAATTTTTGAAGTAATCGTGTTCGTAATTCATATGACGGAATATGATGCCACAATCCAAATGAGGTAATCACTTGTGGCGCTCCCACATGAGCAAGACATGAATCAAGGGTGTCTATACAATCACTTTGATAAAACCTGAATCGAGAGTCCTTAATAAATGAAAAACGGGCCTGTCCCAACATATACGTATCCAAATCAAAACCTATCGCCGATTCAATGTGAACATTTCTTTCTGTTAGAAAACGAAACCATCTCCCGTTACCGCAGCCAATATCAACATATGAAGATTCAGTGGTTGTAGGTAAAAGAGGGAGTAGTTCATTCCAACCGTTCCAAGGACTCAACCTCGTCTTGTGAAACGAGTCAGCATAGGTCATGTAAAATACTTGGTTTAGTCGAATCAAAGATTCAATGGTGGCAGTTTGCATCTATCCGTATAATATGCCTCACATGACAAAATCTCAACCAGATCAGACCAATGCAAAAGCCATCATTGCCAAATTGATGAACATTTCGAAAGAACAACAAACAGCTGAACTCCAGCGGTTACTGAAACAATATACCAAACACGACGGCAAAACATTTTCGAAATCGGAGTTATTGGCAACGTATATGGAGTATCCCAAATCAACACTCGACTTGAGAGAATTACTGCAAAAAAAACCTATTCGAACGTTATCCGGAGTTACCCCAGTAACCGTACTAACAAAACCTTTTCCTTGTCCAGGAAACTGCATCTTTTGTCCATCTGATGTTCGCATGCCCAAGAGCTATATTGCTACCGAGCCTGGCGCTCAACGTGCGGGACAATACGCCTTTCATCCGTACGCTCAAATGTATAATCGCCTCAAAGCTTATTCAGAAACAGGACATCCTACCAGTAAAATTGAAGTAATTGTCTTAGGTGGAACTTGGTCTGCATATCCACGTGAGTACCAGCATTGGTTTATTTCCGAATTATTCCACGCCATGAATGATTTTGGGCGTGGTAAAAATAATAGTCCAAACACGAAAAAAATTGACATAAACGAATCACTCCCTGTAGGACAAACATATAATCAATACATTACGTCAAAAAGTCAGGAAGACAGCTTTCAAGAAGCTACTATTAGCGACGTACAAACAACACAGGAACAAAATGAAACCAGTAAATGCCGTTGCGTGGGGCTTGTATTAGAAACTCGACCCGACTATGTTTCGGAAGCAGAAGTAATCCATCTTCGCCAATTAGGAGCCACTAAAATTCAAATCGGCATTCAATCGCTTCAGGATGATGTATTAAAACTAAATCGAAGAGGTCATAACGTCGAGTCGACCATTAAAGCAATCTCACTGCTACGGTCAGCTGGATTTAAAATCCATGGTCATTGGATGCCGAACCTATATGGATCATCTCCTCAGAAAGATATGGGTGACTATCGTCGGTTATTTGAAGCGGACAGTATTTGCCCAGATGAACTAAAAATTTATCCATGTAGCTTAATTGATCACACGGAACTGATGACATTGTATAAACAAGGAAAATGGAAACCATATACTCAACCAGAACTAAGTGAAGTGCTTATGTTCGCGATCACGCACACTCCAGAATACTGTCGTCTCACCAGAATTGTGAGAGATATTCCTGGAACAGAAATTGTCGCGGGAAATAAGTTAACAAATCTTCGACAAATATTGGACACTCCAGAACTACGTAAAAATTCTCACGACATTCGCTCAAGAGAAATTAAAAATCAATCAACCGCCCCCTCAGAACAAATACTAGATGACATAATCTATGAAACCCCAGTAGCTACCGAACATTTTCTTCAATACATCACACCTGATCGGAAAATTAGCGGCTTCCTCCGTCTTTCTTTGCCAAAAAAGAATGGATTTATTGATGAGCTACAAGATGCTGCAATTATTAGAGAAATTCATATATACGGGCGTTCCATATCAGTTGGAGATAGTACGTGTAACGCTTCTCAGCATCAAGGATTAGGTAAATCATTGATCGTGAAGGCTATCTCCATTGCCAAAGATGCTCATTATAAAGAAATTGCCGTAATATCGGCAATTGGCACCAAAGCATACTACCGCAACAACGGCTTTACAGACGGAATCCTCTATCAACACCATAGTCTGAGTTAAACTTTTTCCAGAACTTCAGGGGAAACATCGAGGGCTTCAAACTGGCCCTTTCTTAGCAATTTAGCAATCACTGCGTAGACGGCAATGTCTGTCCACGTATCATCAAGTGATTCGTTTGCAGCTTCATTTCCTGTCATTAGCAAGTGCTTTACGCGCTCAATTTTTTCAGTCAAACGCATTGCAATTCCCAATTCCTTCACGGAAAGAATATTCCCCTTACCATAATCCTTATGTTTCTTTAAAAATGTGATCAAGAGTTCTTGATTAATCGCCTCAAATGCACCATCAAGTGTTGTTGGTTGTTTCATGTCACCTCTATAAATAAATTGATTCACCGCAATGTCATATATAGTGTAAAATGAAAGTACATGCAAACACATTCGCTTTCATTTAATCACGTACCACCCGTATTCAAACGAAAACATCACGTTGTCATTGCTATCTTCGATGAAGAAAATCGCGTATATCTAGCCAGAAAACATATTTACCCTGCCAATATCTATCGGCTCTTTGGTGGCGGGGTGGACCAAGGGGAAGAAAGCAAGGCGGCAGCAACGAGAGAAGTGCAGGAAGAGACCTCTCTCTGCGTAAATCCTGAGTATAAGGAAACATTTACATTTACTTTTACTGAAGAGACGAGCCAAAAGACGTTTACCATGACGTTTGATCTTTACTACGTCAATATTCATCGTAGTCGCGTTGTTCCTGGAGACGATGTTCAGGGAATGCGCATTTTTTCCAGAGAAGACATTCCAGAATTACTGGATGAAATGAGGTCATTATCTACAACTCCATTCATCGCAAATAACGGCGAAACGTTTGCTTGGGCCGACTGGGGGACTGTATTCGCAATTCTCCACGAATATGTATACCAACACTGGCCAGCTAACTGATCTTAACTCCGACAAAATCAATCATCGGCAATTTCTTCTTGATTTCTCCCCAGAATTTCTCGGCTAGTTTCGAAGAATACACTCCCATACCAGATCTTTCGGATTTACCGCATAGCTGTTTTTCATAAAAATGCAGCAAATCCATTACCTTCATACCTTGACGATTAAATTCATCTTGATGTTTTTTCTGATTATCCATGTATAAATCATGTATCCTCTGAAAAGAAGCCATTTCTTCAGCGTGATCACGGTATAATTCGGCAATAAGTTGTTGATACTTGGTCATACTATGAATGTATATATTCACATTCCATTTTGCAAGCATAAATGCAGCTACTGCCATTTTTATTCGATCACGAGCACAAATTTGATAAGCGACTATGTGAATGCACTACTCGACGATATAAAAATAAACCTCCAACACACTGATATCGATACAATCTATATTGGAGGTGGTACACCGTCACTGCTGTCTGTCGCTCAACTCCAACAGATTGTTGATGCCATTACTGTCAGATCAAACTATCAGCCTACAGAAATCACGCTCGAAGCCAATCCTGAATCGCTCGTTACCTACAACCCCGAAGAACTACTACAAACCGGCATAAACCGTCTGAGTCTCGGCATTCAATCATGGCAACCAACAATTCTTGAGAAAATGGGCCGTTACTTTGACATTGTTGCGTTCAAACAATATATCAATAAACTTCGTAAATACGGGTTACAGAATCTGAATCTTGACCACATTATTGCTTTTCCTGGTCAAACCATGGACATGTTAGAGGACGATATTAATCAAACACTTTCCCTGAAACCAGAACATGTTTCTGTATACCCATTAGAAATCCATCCCCATACTCTCTTACATCAACAACTTAAAGCACATCAACTTGTCCGCAAAACATCATCTGAATCAGTCGGTATGTTTTCCACGGCGCAAATCATCCTACAGCAACACGGATATCGGCATTATGAGGAGCTAAACTTTTCCAAACCAGGATATGAATGTCTTCACAATGTTCATTTCTGGCAAGGCAACGATTATGTGGGCTTCGGTCCCGGTTCCGTTGGTCATGTTGGTCTTACCATCACAGAAAACCTCCCCGACGTTAACGGGTACATAAATGGGCTACATGACGGCAATTGTAGCCTATCAAAAAAAACAATAATGACAAATCAACAACAAAAATTAATAGTTCAAGATTTAAAAATGAGACTGTTGAACGACAGCGGTGGAATCTAACAATTGTTTCGAAAGTAACAGTTGCTGTTTGGATTGTTCAACTTGGCCATTTTTCTCATAAAAACTACCCAAAATGGCGTGAAGGTTTGATAACTGCTTCCGCTCAAAAATACTCCACAAATCATTTTTTGAATATGAATTCGTGAGTAGTTGGGATGACGACGCATACGAATACGGAGGAGACTGCTCCACTATACGAGAAATCTTTAACGCATATCCGTAAGGGGAGAATACATAGTGATATGTCTCCAATTGTTTGATAAAAATTTGCTTTGGTTGATATACAAACAAATCTTTACCATTCATCTCCGCCCACTGCGACAGCGACAAGATGAGGCGGAAATACTCATCCACGGTAAATATGTCCGCAGGTAAAATCTGCCGCAGATAGCCCCAGCGCATCTGCATCGTGGTGGGGATGATGAGGATGTCACTTCGAGTATTTTGAATGGTCTGAGCCGCGAGCAATCCAAAAGAGTCATCTGAATCAACCAATAAAACTGCATTATTTGGCAAACTATGTAGTACCTCGGCGTAAAACTGCTCGTCAAAACGACTGTCACGCTTGCTTACCTGTGGATACGTCTGCACAAATGAGAAAACAATCGAGCCTAAAACCAATGAGGTAAAAACGACTCTAAGCCATATATTCTTCTTTTCAACGCTCGCTAATACCCAAGATAACCCTATCGGAATATAAAGAGCACTGACGTATTGGAAAATCAACGTCATGCGAAGGGTAAGGTACGTGTTGTATGCATGCATCTCTAAAGAAATTTTCGATGGATCTAAAAAAATCATATATCCCATTAACAATGGTCCTGACATAACCAGTGAGATAAAAAGAAAATGATAAAAAGAAGGAGCTAATTTGCGCGAAGCATATATTCCCAGTAGTCCAACAATTGACATAATCCATCCAAACGAAAAAAAGGTTGACTGAAACAGTGTTGTAATCGACCTAGCCCGATCTAACCAAGAAATGGCGATGCTAGGCGTTCCTGAATACACCGAGCGGAGTAACACATCTACAAAACCCATAACGCCTGCGTCCACACGCCACGAAAGTGCTGCATGTGGGTTGGCGACAGCCAACCATAGGTAGGGGAGACATAACCCCATTGCAAATAATAAAACGCAAGAAATCCAAGGCACTTTTCGATTCTTTCTTTCAATCCACATCAAACCAGGAATAAGGAACACGATCAGCTGATGGTGAGAGGCCGCGATACCAAAAATAAAAGCAATCCATTTAAAATTTGTTCGTGTAACGATCATCCAAATCAACACGGCAGTAAACAACAAAGACAAACTAAATACTTCGGCGTAGGTCGCCTGATTCCAAAATAAATGCGAGAAAGCCAATGCAAGCGCGCCTATCACCGATATATCTTTTCGTTTCGTTAAAGCAACACTCGTAAGATAAAAGAAGACCAATGCCAGGCTTTGAAATAAACCAGAAGATACATGTGCGAGAAAAACTGGATTCCAATTGCTGGGGAGATGGAGAATTACATTCAAAAATACCGTATAAAGTGGATACGAGGGAGGATGAGCAATTCCGCCGCCATAAGCTGCAGTAATCAATTCATCTGAGTCAGCAATATTGACGAGTGTTCTCGCAGAAGTGAAACCATAAACCAAAAAGGTGATCAGAAAGATGCCAAAGGGAAGTAAAAATGATGTTTTTGCATACCATCCAGACGATTTCATTGTGTCCCTACACTTCAACAAGAAAAGTGCCCTTACTAAATATCAATTCAGTTTTTACGCCAGTATCTATTAAATGCTGAATGATTGCTCCCGCGACTGCAGATAATAATATCTTTGCTGTAGGTGATAGATTACTTAATCTCTCAATTTGTACCGCTTCCATTTCATCAAGGCTAAAACACTTGTTCTCAAGCTCTTCAAACTGTTCCGCAGCAGCCCAATAAATACACCCATTCAAATCACCAACAGTATAGGTAATTTTCTTCATGTATCTATTATAAATCAATGAAAATCTGATAAGAGAGTATTTTGGGTGGCCGACCGGGTTCGAACCGCGATCATGTCCGGTGTCCACCGGACCGCTCTATGGAATAAACTTTTTTATTTTTCCATCACGAATAATTCTAAGTATAAAGTCACGATCCTTCTGTTGTTTTACCCACTTTTCGACTGCTCTGGCCTTAGATAGTGTGTCGAATTCCTGTGTAAATACTACCTCCACTGGGAGTATATGAACTGTGTATTTTGCTTTACCATCAATATGCTGTCTCAATCGTCTGGGAAAATCATTCGTGCTGCCAACGTAGAATGTGTCATTTTTCAAACTATGAAGAATGTAAACCACAGAAACTTCACTCATACATGGGGTCCAATACCCAGAAATACAAGTTTAGATCTGGACTCGGTTATTGCGAAGTCTATAGAGCGTATTTTAACAGTCTTTGATGACGCGGTGCAGGTGGGGTTGGCTAGGCTTAGATTGGCGGAAATAAACTCAATAGTACATGTGAAATTAACTTAAAA
>CAZKMY010000048.1:0-8627 GCA_964554085.1 uncultured Pseudomonadales bacterium | reverse complement strand
TGATCCACCTCTGCAGAGAGAAGTTGTTTTTCCTGAGAGATAATGTCAAGAGATATCTTACTCATTGAGTGTTAAGTGTTAAGTGTTAAGTGTTAAGTCTTATACTGACTAATCTCTATACACTAAACCCTGTTTCCTTTCTTATAGTGTTTTTGCTTTCTCGACTGCTTGATCAATGGTACCAACCATATAGAAGGCTTGTTCAGGCAAGGTGTCATGTTTGCCATCAAGAATTTCTTTAAAGCCACGGATGGTTTCTTCGATAGAGACGTATTGTCCTGGAATATTGGTAAATTGTTCACCGACAAAGAATGGCTGGGTGAGGAAGCGTTGAATTCTTCGCGCACGGGCAACGGCAAGTTTATCTTCGGGAGATAATTCATCTACACCTAAGATGGCGATAATATCTTGAAGATCTCGATATTTTTGTAACACTTTTTGTACGCCTCGAGCTACTTCATAGTGTTCGGAACCAACTATGTCGGGAGCGAGAATTTTTGAGCCGGAAGCGAGTGGATCAACTGCAGGGAACAAAGCTTGAGCCGCAAGCGCGCGATCAAGTGAAATGGTGGAATCAAGATGGGCAAAGGTGGTGGCTGGGGCAGGATCAGTCATGTCATCAGCGGGAACATAGACGGCCTGAAAAGATGTAATGGAACCGTGCTTGGTGGAAGTAATCCGTTCTTGAAGGGCGGCCATTTCGGTAGCCAAATTTGGCTGATACCCTACGGCAGATGGAATGCGTCCTAATAGAGCGGATACTTCAGAGCCAGCCTGAGAAAAACGGAAAATATTGTCGATAAAAAGAAGAACATCCTCACCCTGATCGCGAAAATATTCAGCAAAGGTAAGACCTGTCAAAGCAATGCGAAGACGATTTCCGGGGGGTTCATTCATTTGTCCAAACGCCATGACGGTGTTTTTAATAACCCCGGACTCGTTCATTTCGCGATACAAATCATTGCCTTCACGGGTACGCTCGCCTACTCCCGCAAACACAGAGTGACCGGAATGTTCTTCAGCAA
This sequence comes from uncultured Pseudomonadales bacterium, assembly GCA_964554085.1. Taxonomy (GTDB): domain Bacteria; phylum Patescibacteriota; class Microgenomatia; order UBA1400; family RBG-16-45-19; genus CAZKMY01. The sequence goes on along the minus strand of CAZKMY010000048.1, from coordinate 7,602 downwards.
TGTTACGAATCAGTTCTTGAATGATAACCGTTTTGCCGACACCGGCACCACCAAATGCGCCCACTTTACCACCTTGGGCAAACGGACAAATGAGATCGATCACTTTAATGCCCGTTTCCAACATATGCGCTTCGGTTTCTTGCTCAATCAGTTTGGGAGCGGGTTTGTGGATAGGGGCCGTGGCCTTGGCATTGATGGGTCCTTTGTTGTCGATAGGCTCACCAATGACGTTCATGATGCGGCCTAGTGTTTCAGGGCCAATTGGGACGGAAATGGGTTTACCGGTATCTTCAACGGGTAATCCTCGTTTTAAGCCATCAGTGACGGCTAGAGCAATAGTGCGAACTTCACCGCCACCTAAGTGTTGCTGGACCTCGAGGGTAATATCCCCTTCTTTGAGATGAAGTTTGAGGGCGTTGTAGATAGCGGGTACTTCTCCATCAAACTTAACATCAACAACAGCACCGATAATTTGAGTGATAACGCCTTGATTCATAGTAGACATATCATGCTCCTTTTTCTAAGGTTAACCGACAACAAGTGCGGCGGTAGTATTATCCAATAATTCATTAGTAATTTTTTCTTGACGTTGTTTGTTATACGACAGCGTGAGATCGTTGATAATATCGGTAGCACTGTCTGAAGCGTTTTTCATAGCCACCATACGAGAGGAATGTTCTGATGCTCTTGTTTCGAGGAGTGTTTGATAAATGATCATTTCGGTATAGTACGGCAACAGCCAATCTAAGATAGACGAAGCACTTGGCTCAAATAGGTACTGAGCGCCTCCAGTCAGGTTGATTGTTTCACTCGGCTCATCTATAAGGGCAGACCAGCTACTGGAAAAGGGTAGTAACGGTAAAGTGCGGAATCGTTGAACGAGAGTGGATATAAAGTCCATATACACAAGATTTACTGAGCGATAGGACTTGTTTATATAATTATCGATTAAGTAATGAGCAATAGGAACAGCCGCTTGAAAGTTTATGGGGTCGGGAATACCAGAAAAATCGGCATCTATTTCGAAATTATTACTCAACACAAATTGACGTGCTTTTTGTCCAACGACAATAAAACGAGGATTTTTGGGGGCATGGTCTTGGGTGAGAAACTCTATTGTCCCGCGGAACAAGTTTGTGTTGAGACTTCCAGCTAAGGGTTTGTCAGTTGAAAAAAGAACAATGATGTCTTCACCGTCATCGTGCGGAGCAAGTAAGGGATGGATTGAAGGATCTGTAAGCGTAGCAATTGTTGCAAGTGTGGTTTCAAGTTTTCGTGCGTACGGTCTTGAGGCCAATGCTTGAGCCTGTGCTCGGCGCATTTTAGAGGCCGCAACCATTTCCATTGCTTTGGTAATCTGTTTGATATTTTTTGCAGATTTTATTCGCCGTTTAAGGCTTTGCATGCTTGCCATGCTGTCCCCTTTACTCCACGCGCCATTCAGGGTGCATGTCGTTAAATTCGGCGCAAATCTTTTTCAGCGCTGTGGTGTGGTTGTCAGAGAGTTTTTGTTCTTTAGTAATAGCGTCCAAGACAGAAACGTGTTTGGTGCGAACGAATTCAAGGTATGCACGTTCCCACTGTTTGACGTTGGACAATTTAATACTGTCTACAAAACCAGCTGATACAGACCAGAACAAGACGATTTGTTCAGCAACGGGCATAGGTTCATCCCATCCTTGTTTAAGAATTTCGGTAATCCGTTGCCCGCGTTCTAGTTGTGATTTTGTTTTGGCATCCAAATCAGAAGCAAATTGGGAGAAAGCAGCTAATTCTCTGAATTGAGCCATGTCCATTTTGAGTGAACCAACGACTTGTTTCATGGCCTTAATTTGTGCCGAGCCGCCCACCCGTGACACTGAAATACCGATATCAATTGCAGGACGTTGACCCGCATTAAACATACTGGTGTCCAAAAATATTTGACCGTCTGTAATAGAAATAACGTTAGTAGGAATGTAGGCAGATAAATCGCCAGCTTGAGTTTCGATAATGGGAAGTGCGGTGATTGACCCTCCACCATGTTCTTTATTTAATTTGATAGCTCGCTCCAAAAGACGGGAATGGAGATAAAAGACATCTCCAGGGTATGCTTCGCGACCTGAAGGACGGCGTAAAAGTAAGGAGACTTCCCGGTATGCCCAAGCGTGTTTGGATAGATCATCATATACAACGAGAACATCTTTTCCTTGTTCCATAAAGTATTCAGCTACCGCAGATCCCGCATAGGGAGCTAAGTACTGGAGGGTGGCTGAATCTGAGGCGGTGGCGGAGATGATGATGGTGTAATCCATTGCACCAAATTTTTGTAAGGTATTAATTGTCTGAGCGATAAATGAACGTTTTTGACCAATAGCTACATAGACACAGATAACATTTTCTTTTTTCTGGTTAATGATGGTGGTTAGGGCAATGGCAGATTTGCCGGTAGAACGGTCACCAATAATCAATTCACGCTGACCTCGGCCAACGGGAATCATGCTATCAATCGTTTTGATGCCTGTTTGAAGCGGCTGACTCACACCTTCGCGAGCAATAACGCCAGGAGCCACTTTTTCCATTGGCATATATTTCGCAACCTTTGGTGCAGGCTTACCATCTTCGGGGACCCCGAGTGGATTAATGACTCTGCCTAATAATTCATCCGAAACCGGAACTGACAGTAAGAGGCCTGTTGTCTGAACAGTAGTACCAACGCGAACATTTTTTGCGTCTCCTAATACGATGGCACCAATAGAATCAGTGTTCAGGTTAAGGATTAATCCGCGACTACCACCTGCAAACTCAACAATTTCTCCCAACTGTGCATTTGGAAGACCGCTAATGATTGCAATACCATCACCAAAACTAATTACACTTCCTTGTTCAACAGGCTTTGTGACAGGAGAAACGTTTTTAATGGCAGCTAAAAATGATGAAGCGAGATCAATTTGTGGTTTCATAGCGTTATTCTTGTTCAATTTCAGTTAATTGACGTTTGACAGTTAAATCGAGCGCATGACCATCAACAGTCACTTTCATTCCTGCAATTACGCTTGGATCGACTAGGTATGTGACTTGATCTTCCAAAGTGCAACCTAATTCAGTTTCAAGCAATTTGGCTTGAGCTGATTGTAATGCGATTGCTGTAGTGACCGTGATGTGCTTCATAATGGTTTAGGCAAATTTAATTTCTTTAATACGTTTTATTTGACTGTCGATAATACGTTTATGGTCAGCTTCTGATAAACCGTCCTTCAATACTGACGCAGTGGTGGCAACGACAAGTTGTTTTAGTTCCTTTTCAGCAACAGATTTTGCTTCTGCAAGCATCGTATCAAAAGCAGCTTTTTCTGATTCTCCCGCTTTTTTCGCTTGTTCTTTGGCGGTAGAAATAATGGATGCAGCTTCACTTTCAGCCTGTTTTTTCGCATCAGCTACAATTTTGACAGCTTCTTTACGTGCTTTGGCAATCTCAGCCTTGATAGTCGTGTCCATTTTATCTTTTTCGGCGATATTTTTTTCAGCTGCATCGAGGCCATCTTTAATTTTTTCACTACGCTCTTCCAAGACTTTGGCAATGGGGTTGTAGAGGAATTTGACAAGTACAAATGCAACCAAACCAAAGTTAATAATCTGAAGGAGAATTTGAATTGGTTCTATTTCCATGGTTGTAACTCCTTAGTATCACTTTCAATTATGTAAATTTGATAATAAGGGCAATAACAAGTGCGTAAATGGCAATGGCTTCAGCAAAGGCAATAGCCAAGATCATGTTTGTTTGAATTTTACTGGATGCATCAGGATTACGACCAATTGCTTCAACTGCTTTAGCACCAATAAAACCAATACTGAGGGCTGGTCCAAATCCACCAATAGCCATGGTGAGACCGAAAGCAAGATTATTTGTATCAACAAGAATTTGTGGGTTCATGATTTCTCCTTATTATTTTTATTGGATTTACCCAGTTCTTAATTAATGATTAGGCGTGCGCCTCATGTCCTTCACCGCCATGAGCTTCCATGGCTAAATTCATGAAGGCGAGGGTGAGAATGGCAAAAACAAAGGCCTGAATGGCCCCGAAGAAAATTTCCAAACTGTAAAACGCACAAGGAATAATTACTGGTACAAGTGAGGTCATTACTGTAATGAGAACTTCACCGGCAAAGATGTTGCCAAATAACCGAAAGGTAAAGGAGATGAGGCGAGAAAATTCAGAAATAATCTCTAATGGGTTTTTAAATTTACTTAAATACCCCTTTATTCCGAGGAATTTAAAACCGTTTATCCAGGTAAAGGTGCAGGAGACGATAGCAAGGGCTAAGGTGGTGTTGATATCGGAAGTGCCAGCACGGAAAAAGGGAATAAATGCAGTATGACCTTCTAATTCTTCTTTAAAACCAATAGTCCCCACTCCGGGAAGTAACCCGAACCAGTTATTGAGAATAATAAATAAGAAAAAACTTAACACGAAGGGGAAGATTACTTTGGTTTTTTTGGCTGAACCAGTTATACCACTGGTCAATCCGAGTAATGCTTCAACCAACATTTCTAAAACATTTTGTAAACCACGAGGCTTTTTCGTATAGGTAACATTTTTTGATGCCCACAAAGAAAGACAGATGAGAATAAGTGCAATAATCCACGAAGAAAAAATTGAATTGGTAATTGCAATGTGGCCAATATGAAAAATTGGTTCGGCTACAATCGAAATGTTCAAGTTTGCCATGATTACTAAATCTCTTTCGAAAAATTTAATATCTTAGGGAAGAACTAATTTGAATTTTACTTGTTGCACCAGATATTGTCAAAGCTGAAATTGACTCTATTCTCGAGGAAATTTATTTGATACAATGACAAATCCATACGCATGAATTGCGTATCAATTACATTCGTTCAACCGCCTGTATTCCCAGTAAAGCAAGCGCATTTTTAATCACTTGTTGCGTGGCTTGAGTGAGATGAAGTCGAAATTGTTTCGTGTGATTTTCCACGGGGTGATCAGAGTTTCCCAATATCGAGCAGTGATTGTAGAAAGCGTTGTATCGCCCAGCAAGTTCATAAACGTAATCGCAAATGGTATGTGGAGCCACATTTTCCGCTGCTTCTATTACGATTTCTGGAAAGCGAGATAGCCATCTGAGGATAGATAACTCATTTTCGTTGAGAGCAACTTCATCCTGTGGATATGAAAATGCAGCTTGATCGTTTGCTTTCGATATGACTGAACCACAGCGAGCATAAGTATATTGAAGGTATGGTCCAGAATTTCCTTCCATGTTGAGTAGCTCATCCCAATCAAAAACAACATCACTTAACGCCTTGCGTTTTAAATCATTGTATTTCAATGCGCCGATAGCAATTTCTGGACTGGTAGCTCGCTTTTTTGCTTCATTAATAACATCTTTAAGCCAGATGACATTCCCTTTACGAGTTGACATCTTTATATCTTTAAAACGGTAGAGACCGTGACCAACGTGTTGTCGCTGTTCTTTCCGGAACCATCCAAGTGCTGTCTCGATAGCGAATAGCTGTTGGAAGTAAAGTGATTGCTCAGCGCCGACTTCGTTGATGATAGTGATATCAGTGCCGTAATGATGCATTCGGAAGTAATCTGTCGCTAAATCACGAGTTGCATATAGAGTGGCACCATCCTTTTTTAGAATCATTAGTGGAGGAAGTTTGGTTCCTTCGAACTCAACAATTTGAGCTCCTTCTTTACCTTCTTTTAGCATTTGTGCATGGTTAAGTATATCGATAACGGGTTGCATTTTATCTTCAAAAAATGATTCGCCGTATCCCCGACCATCGTTTTCTGTATGAATGATACCTAATTCTTTATAAATAGACGAGAATTCTTTCCATGACCAATCAATGCATTTTTTCCACAGCCTGCGAGCTTCCGGATCGCCATCTTCTAGTCGTTTAAACCATAATCGTGCCTCATCTTCCATCTCAGGATGCGTTTCCGCTTCTTGATGGAATCGGACATACAAATCGACAAGTAACTTTACGGGCTCTTGAGCAGACTCAATTTCTGCTTCGTTCCCCCAAGTTTTAATAGCATATATTTGTTTCCCGAATTGCGTGCCCCAATCTCCTAGGTGGTTATCGCGAAATACAGTCCAACCAACAGCTTGTTTTAAATTTGCAATTGAATCGCCAATGATGGTGGAGCGAAGGTGTCCAATGGTAAATGGTTTCGCAATATTGGGAGAGGAATACTCTACGATTACATTTTTACCTCTGTGGGTGTCAGATTTTCCGTAGTTATTTTTTTGTGTAGTGATTAGGTTTAGTTCAGTGACATAGGAAGTAGGTTTTAGGGTGAAGTTGATGAAGCCGGGACCGGCAATAGAAATCGTTTGATAGTTTGAGAGACAGGCGGTTTGATCGTTTAATTTGGATACGATGGCTTCGGCAAGAATACGAGGGTTGGTGTAGGCAGAATTCCCCTCTTTTTTGAGAATAGGAAAAAGAACCATGGCAACATTAGTGGCATAATCACCATGTGATTCGATTTGAGGATGCTCGATTGTGTAGTCAACTTGCGGAAGTTGGAGTGAAAAAAGTGCTTGATTGATAATGGTTTTTATTTGATCTGATTGCATGGCAACATTATACGTCTTCTTGATTAAATCGGTAAGTATGCGGTGGTTTTATGTTATTGGCTCTATACTATGCGTATATGTGGCAAAAAATTTCGTGGGTGATGATTTGGATTTTATTGTTGATTGGAGGTCTGTATGGATCATATATATGGTTTTTGCCAAGGACTGAAATCATTTCTCTTCATTCTCCAAAACCATCATTTACTCCTTATATAGGAGAACCATATGCGTTTACGACGCCCCCATCACAATCGATGAATGCGAGTATTATTCGCGCTCAAGGTGAGGTTAGTTTTCAGTCACGTATCGCGACCGAACCAGCTTCTTTGAATGTGATTGAAGTTCGGCAAGGAGAAAGCTTGATCACGGGGGAGAATGGATCGATAGAAATTCAATTTCCTAGTTCAATATCTGCCTTGTTGTCATCTCAATCGCGCATAAATTTGATTCAGACACTTTCACATGCGGTGATATTTGAACAAACGTCAGGTTCTGTAAGATATGCGAATCCTACAGATATCCCATTAGCAATACGAATAAAACGATTACTTGTCTCGGGAGCTAAGGCAACCATTTCTGTTACATACGATGAAACACGAGATTCTATTACTGTTACATCTGCCAACGGCTCCGCCACGCTTGCGTTTAACGACTCATCTTTTGTTAGTCAGGTAGAGACAATTCAGTATGGAAAATCAGTGACTTTTAACAACCAAAAAAGAAAACTACTCAAATACTAACTAACGATATTTTTTGAGTGGTTCCAAGATAGTACTATCTTCATATCCAAGTGCCCACACGGCAACTCCTCCAAGTTTTTCTGTTTCGGCGAGAACTATTTTGCTTTCAGTAGATTTGGCTGTGGGATAGTAGATAAAATGATATGTAGGTCGTTTTGGATCAGGAAACAGCGTATAGGCTTCTTGTCCTATGGATAGGTAAGAGGTAGTACATGTTGTGCATGTTTTTAGAAGTTTTTCTACTCGAGCAGTACTCGCAGTTAAACCTGAA
>CAZKMY010000047.1:0-8722 GCA_964554085.1 uncultured Pseudomonadales bacterium | reverse complement strand
TGGTCACCTCACCCAGCAGAGCCAAATGATTCCCTACTACCTCATTGAATTCCGATACCTGAAACACTGGTTTGAAAGCATCGCTGACCATACGATGATTCTACAAGAATGAAAATTCTTTTGGAGAACTAAAATGTTTTTTCGTGTATCATCATGCCTATGGAATATGTGGTGAAAAGAAGTAAACGAACGCATTCAATCCGGATACGGTTGGATGATGCGGGAACGGTGGTGGTGACGGCACCCTGGTATGCCCTGCCGTCGATGATCTCCCGGTTTGTAGAGCAATCAGCACCATGGATTGAGCGGCAACAGACTCGAATGAAGCTGAAAAAAGAGGCTAATCCCGTTCTTAATTGGAACGATGGGTTGATTAATTACTTAGGAAAATTGCATTACATAAAGTTTGCTCAGCAGGGAGATAAGGTTGTCTTTAAAGATGGCGTATGTTGGATTCATCCCGTGACCGGCTTGGAACAAGACATGAAAAAGACCCTGCTGCCGTGGCTGAAGAATACGGCGGAAGCATATATTCTGAATCGAACTAAAGCGCTAGCGGAAGAGATGGGAGTTCATTTTGGTTCGGTACGGTTTGGGCAACAGTCTTCCCGATGGGGTAGTTGTACGGGCGACAATAACCTACGGTTTAACTGGCGATTGATTCATTTTCCACCAGAAGTGATTGATTATGTGGTGATCCATGAACTATCTCACACGGTTCATCATGACCATTCAGACCGGTTTTGGGCATTGGTCGCACAGTATTGCCCGACGTGGAAAACCCAGCGGGCATTCCTGAAGCGACAAAGTGTGGTGATAGAGAAATAGAACACTATTTATCTACTGCATATTTTAAGATAATTCTATTTTGGTCAAGCTGATTAAAATTGGCTAGTCTAAGTTTTAAATCAAATATATCAGGATTGAATACAGGAATGCCCTTACCAACTACCACTGGTTCAATTAGTAATACCACCTCGTCGAGTAAATTCGATTTTGCAAAAGAACTGTTAACAGTTGATCCTCCTGTAACAATCGTGCTCTTAAAGCCATAATTTGAAAGTTTTGTTAATGCCGCTTCCGGTGATGATGCAAGTTCAAATCCTTCTTTTAGTTTTAAATTATGATTTTTTGATATAACAATTACTTTAATCCCTTTCAAATCATTGAAGTAGTGTGGTGGCCACTTTTCAACAATTTGATATGTCTTTCTACCCCAAACAATACAACCACATTCTTTCACTGCTTTAATCCATACTAACCAACACTCGTCTGAAATAAAATCTTCTTCCCTATTATCCCTGGCAATATAACCATTTAAAGACATTCCCATCCAAAGAATCGTTTTCATTATATTTGCTCCATTTCTATATTATTTCGCAAAAATGGCGACGTAAAAGCCTTGTTTACCCGTGAGACAGCCGGCAGTATATTCGGTGGAAAGTTGCGTTTCCCGATGGCCTTCGGTGGATGTGTCCCAACCCCACTCAATCACATGGACCCCATAGGTGGCAGTGGGCCAATAAGCTAAATTTTCTGCCACTTCTGATCGCTTGGTGATATCAAATACATATCCACTGTCAGCATCTTTTTTAAACCCTTCATGTGCATCCAGCGGGTATTTTGCAGGAACTGGATACTGATCAGCTGGTTTTTTTTCTGCTAATAGTGTTAATTGATCCTGAACTCGTTTGCGGGCATAGGTACATACATTATCATCGCGGGTAAGGTCAGGCACCTTGTGATCCCGACGATATTCAGCCAGCGCTTGCCATAGCTCGTCTTCTGAAATTTCTTTTGGCGCGGCGGCAGGAGCAGGACTTTTGTAAATTTCCACGGTAGCCAACAAAATTGCATCTTCAATGTTTTCGGCACAGGCATGGGTAAGGGCTTTGCTGGTAAAAATAGCACTGATACTCGCATCTTGAGAGCCTAATTCAACCATAGAGCTTTTGGTGATTGGTTGGCTGAAAGAAAAGATGTTTAAACTACCACAGGTAGGACACGCAGAACGGATGTCGGCAGGACTAAGGGATCGCTTGTTGGCATACATATGCAAGACTGCACAAGTTTGTTTGCCGATTTTTAGGTCAGGAACTTGATTGGTTTCCCGCTCGGAATTAATAATTTCCAATAATTGATCTGATGAAAGAGGGGTGGGTGTGGCAGGAATGGGGGGAGTAACAATTCGTGTGGTCAATTGACGCACTTGCCGCTCCATTTGTGGCTGAAATTCCTTGATGGCGGTGTTAACTTTTTTTCCACCAATCGATGATTCGGTCAGTAGTACACCCACAATACCCAACAACGTAGCGACTGATAGGATAATCAGCTTTTTCATATGTTTTATTGTAACAGAGCAAACAAAAACCCCGGTGTACACCGGGGTTGATTTTTGAATTGACACACAAGCTTAACGCTTGGGTGATTGTTTGGTTCGGCGGGCACTACCACCTTTACCAACTTTACGAGACTCTTTCATTCGGGGATCACGAGTAAGTAAACCCGCTTTCTTTAATGAAGATTTGTAGGCGTCTGCGTCAAGTTTGACCAAAGCTCGGGAGATCGCGTGAACGACTGCACCAAGTTGGGACATTTTTCCTGAACCTTCAACTTTGGCGGTAAAACTGAATTTACCGACGGTAGAAGTGACTTCAAAGGGTTTCATGTATTTGGTCTGAGCAATTGCGCCTGTGAAATATTTACCAACAGGCATGTCGTTGACCATCATGTCACCGGATTTTCTAAATAACCGGACACGAGCAGAAGCGGTTTTGCGACGGCCCAATGTGGCGATATAGTCGGTGGATTTGCGTGGTTTTGCAATTTGTTTGTTGTCTGTCATAACTATTCCTTGTCCTTAAATTGCTGCTCGTAGGGATGCTGGGCATCGGTGAAGATTTTCAGGCGTTTCATACGATCGGCTCGGAGTTTATTCTTGGGCAACATACCTTGAACTGCATTAATGATGACTTTCCGAGGATCTTTTTTCATAAGATCATTGAAATTGATCTCACGGAATCCACCAGGATGCATGGTGTGATGCTGATACAATTTATCGATAGCTTTGTTACGAGTGACTTCAACTTTGGCGGCGTTGATACAGACTACATAATCACCACAATCTAAATTTGGTGATGTAGCCGCTTTACTCTTACCCATCAATTTACGGGCAATTTCGGTGGCCTCACGACCAAGAACCTTACCTTCTAAATCGACGAGGTGCCACTCACGTTTGATGTCACTGGCTTTGATGACGGTTGATTTCATAGCTTATTTTCCTCCCCCAGCAATGCGTTTTTGTGGGATATGCTTTGTTTGGGCTGAAGCAGTGGTAGGGCGCTTGACTTTGCTGGTCATCTTCTCGTCAGAGATGGATGAAGTTACGGCTGGTTTGGCTGCAGCTTTTTCTTCGGTCTTCTCAGCTTTATCATTTTTCTTGGCGGCTTTGACGACAGTCTTGGCTTGCCAATCAATGATTTCTAAGCGGACCATGCTTGCATCATCACCGCGGCGATTACCCAATTTAATAATCCGGGTATAGCCACTGGTGCGTTTGATGGCAGGAGCGATTTCATCGACTAAACGGTTGACCGCATTGCGATGATTGACCACTTGATCAATCAACCGGCGATTGGCAACTGTGCCCGCTTTGGCTTTGGTAATTAATTTTTCAAAAGATGCTTTAACAGCCTTCGCTTTTGCCTCTGTAGTGTTGATCTTGCCATGCTCGATGAGAGCAAGAGTAAGATTCTTAAACAGGGCACGGCGGGTACCGACGTTGCGGTTGAGCTGTTTGCCTTTAACTCTGTGTTTCATACTTTCTTTTTCCTGTCTTTTAAGCCTTTAATCCGACGTTCTTTTGCTCAAGAGCGGCAAGGACGATATCAACTGATTTTTCACCCAAATTTTTCACTTTAGTAATACTGTCACGGTCGGCCGTAACGAGGTCTTTGACAGTTGCATAGCCGCCCTTGCGGAGAGCGTTAGCGATACGAGTGGGTAAGTCCAATTCTTCAACGGTGAGGCGCATGACTTCGTTTTCAGCGGGAGTCAAGGTTGCTTCAACTTGAGGAACGTCAACAATGATGGGATCAAAGATTTGTTTGAAGTGGGCAACCAAAATCTTGGCAGCTCGGTCGAGGGCTTCTTTGGCATCAACGGTCCCATCGGTCCAGATATCGAAAATTAATTTATCGAAATCGGTGCGACGACCAACACGAGTGGCTTCTACTTTGTAGGCAACGCGCATGATGGGTGAGAATGATGCATCAACAGGAATGTCGCCCAAGGTATCAACCGTGCGCTCGACAGCCAAAGAATAACCACGGCCTTTACTGATAGTGATTTCTGCAGACAATTTAGCACTGGTTCCGGAAAGAACAGCTAATTCTTGTTCAGGATTGGCAAGTATAACACCGGCGGGAAGCTTGATGTCGGCACCTGTGACGGTGGCGGGACCCTTGGCTTCAAGGTGAACAACCACTTCGGTATCATTTTCAAGATTAAAGCGAAGTTGTTTTAAGTTTAAGACAAACTCAACCACGTCTTCACGCATTCCATCTAAAGATGAGAATTGGTGTTGAATACCATCAATACGAACTTTGGTGACAGCTGAGCCTTCAATAGAAGTCAGCAAGACACGACGAAGACTCACACCTAACGTGTGGCCGTACCCTTTTTCTAATGGTTCGAGGGTAAGTCGAGAATGATTACCGTCGACGACTTCAGCGGCGACTGTAAAAGTTGGTTGTAGCATGGGTTCTCCTTTCTGGCTTCGTGGTTCCCGTTTTGCTTACCATGCAATAATCAAGCAAAACATCTGATTTCACGAAGTGGTTTTTTTAATTTATCGTGAGTAATACTCAACGACTAACTGTTCGTTTACTTCCACATCAACGTCTGAACGCTCGGGGAACATTTTTACTTTCCCAACTAAACCTTGGCGTTCAAGCCATTTGGGGACACTCTTATTCTTTTCATTTAAAATATTGGCAACAGCGGGGATTTTGGAGGCTTTTTCGCTGATAGCAATGGTGTTGTCAACTGCAACTTGGAATGAAGGAATATCAACGCGTTTACCATTTACGGTAACGTTGCCGTGAGCCACCATTTGGCGGGCTGCAGCACGAGTGGGAGCGAGGTTTAGGCGATACACCACATTGTCGAGTCGGCATTCGAGTAAGCGGAATAGTTCTGCACCAGTTTCACCATGCTTTTTGGAGGCAACAACATAGTATTTATGAAATTGTTTTTCCATAACACCATATGCCCATTTCATTTTCTGTTTTTCTCTCAACTGCAAACCGTACTCAGAGGTTTTCTTGGTACCCTTACGACCATGTTGTCCAGGGGGAATGTTGAGGCGACGACCAAGTTTGACATTGTTGGTCTTGAGACCAAGGTCAATACCTGCCCGGCGGGCTAATTTATTTTTTGGTCCAGTTTGTCGTGCCATAATGGTTAGTTGTTGGTTCTTAGTAAATAGTAATTAGTTTAGCGGTTGTGTTTTTTCTTGCGAGGCTTGGTGCCATTGTGAGCAATAGGAGTGACGTCGGCGATGATACTGATGTGAAATTGTGAATTCTTGAGTACTCGAAGAGCAGCATCACGACCAGCACCTGGACCTTTAAGGAAAACGCGCATTTCTTTCATACCACGTTCGCGGGCCTCGCCAAGAACTTTTTCAAGTGCCATGGTGGCAGCATAGGGGGTAGATTTGCGGGAACCAGACATGCCAACGTGACCAGAAGAACTCCAGGAAAGTGCATTACCTTGCTCATCAGTGACGGTGACCAAGGTGTTGTTGAAGGTAGCTGTAACGTACAGCGTGCCCTTTGGAACAGCTTTATAGACTTTCTTTTTGTTGGTTACTGATTTGGTGGTTTGACTTGCCATACGTGCTTATATGCTTTCAATTAATTCCTTATTTTTTTGCTTCTGCTTGTTTGGCCATATCTTCCTTCTTCATGGCACCAATGGTCCGGCGTTTACCGCGACGGGTACGGCCGTTGACGCGAGTGCGTTGACCTCGGGAAGGTAAATTGGCGATATGACGCATACCTCGGTATGAACCGATGCGTTTTAAGCGTTGAACGTTGTCACGAATGCGCTCGCGGAGAGTACCCTCGATGGGATATTGCTCGATGGCGCGTTGTAAACGGTTTAATTCCTCGGCAGTCAGGTCTTTGGCCCGTTTGTCGGGATCAACGTTGGCTTGTTTGAGGATGGCAGTAACATTGGAACGGCCAATGCCGAAAATATAGGTGAGAGAAATCTCAGTACGTTTGTTATCTGGTAGATCAATTCCTGCAATACGAGGCATATTTATAAACCTAAATAATTTATCCTTGACGCTGTTTGTGGCGGGGGTTGGTGCATACAACACGCACAACGCCTCTGCGCCGCACTATTTTACATTGCTTACAACGTTTTTGAACACTTGCTTTAACTTTCATCGGTTTCCTTTACTTTGATCTAAACGTAATGCGGCCGCGGTCTTTGTCATAGGGAGTCACTTCTACTTTGACTCTATCCCCAGGCATAACCCGGATTCTAAATTTTCGCATCCGTCCACTGAGGGCACACAGTAATGTGCGACTGGCAAATTCTTCTGGTGCCGCAGGGTCAATTTCTACCCGAAACATGGTGTTTGGTAAGGCTTCTGTTATGGAGCCATCAAGCTCGAGTAGATCTTTATTTGCCATAGTTTAGTTTTAAGGCTTTTGCGATTATATCACTTGCCCATTAAAAAGACATACCCCATTCCTTCTTATGGGGCGACATGAAGCGTATTGTAACAAAGCCTGCTTTATTCCTCAAGCAGCAAACGGGAATTATTTAACTGTTTTTGATACAACAACCTGTTCCATATAGACATCATCAGGTCGGGTGATGGCGAAAATAGCAATATCGGCGACATCATCAACATGCATCATCCATGGTTGGTTATGTGGATTATCTCGCCCTGCATTTTCATACAGATTACTTTCGAAGCCACCAGGGAAAAATTGAAGAACTTGGATATTGGTATTCCGTAATTGCTCACGAAGTGCATTGGTATATCCTCGGATACCCCACTTACTGGCTCCGTACGTTTTCCATGCAGTGTTATCTCCAGCTGGAATTCCCAATACACCAGCTGTACTAATTACATTGAAAATTCTCGCGGTCGAATCATGCTTTAAAAGACCCAAGCATGCTTCAGTCATAAAAATATGACCCATTAAGTTTGTTTCTATCGCTGAAGCTAGTAGATTAGGATTTTCTTCCTGTAAACTATCTTCTGTCCAAACTCCTGCATTGTTTATTAATACATCAATTGTTGGATATGATGCTTTTATTTTAGAAATTGTTGCTTCAACTTCAATTTTATTGCGAATGTCGCACACATAATATGAGGCTTTTTCACCAATTTCTGCCTGGGCTTGCTGTAAAAATGACTCTCTACGAGCAATCAGAATTACGCTATATCCCTGATCGGCTAGTTTCTTGGCAATTGCCTTACCTAAACCCTGGCTACCGCCAGTTATGATTGCTGTTTTCATCATATATCGATTATATACGCATTTTAGCTGATTATTTTATTAGCCGAGTTTAATTAATAAGACGCCGAGGGCCATGATGAATGAGGCGAACCAGACATGCTTACTTGGTCTGTCTTTGAAAAAGAAATAACTGAGCAAAAGGATGAAGAAAATTTGTAATCGAGCAATCCCCATCACCAGCGCAACTGGGCCACCAATAAATGCCGTAAAAACGATCAGCGATTTAATTTGATATACAGAGCTATTTATGAGTAGTGACGAAAAGTTGGTTTTCAATTCCTTGAACCATCCTGGTTGTTTTTTACAGAGATAGATCGTTAGTATTAACGACATGCACACGTTTTCAACAAGAAGAACGAAAGTGGGATTGACTGGCTGTGTGTTTGTGATGCCAATTTTGTCAAAAATCGATGTCAGGCTATTAAGCAGCATGGAAAACAAGAATAGTAATGATGTTTTGTTGGTAAACAATATTTTAAAAGGTTTTAAAAAACCCTCTTTAGCTTGATCAAGATTCAGGATATAGGAACCAATAATCACCGTGAAGAGGCCAAGGAGTGGTATAGGGCGAATGGTTTCAGATAGAAAGAGCAATCCAAGGACGTAGTTAAAAATGCCGGCAAATGAAGTCAATGGGAATATTGTTGATAAGTCATTCTTTTTATACGCGCTATTTGCGATGGTTTTGGAGATAACAAAAGCAAGTGATGAACCAATCGCACCAACATAAAATGATTGCGTAAGTGAGGGGATTCCTGCTCTGACGGCAAAATACAGGAGAAAAGGGAGCGGTAGAGTAAAAAGTGCCCAAGTTAAAACTGGGGCACTAACATGCTTTAAACAATGTTTGCTTAAAATAACGTCGATAGAGCCTATGATTGATGCGCTGAATGCAAGCCAAAACCACATCAGTAAATTATACTACCTGATGTCGGTGAGGATTTCGGGACCATTGGGAGTGATGAAGACGTCTTCCTCAAACACGGCGGAATCCTGACCGTCTTGGGTGGAGAGAGTCCAGCCATCTCGGGCTTGGACCAAGGGCCAATTCCCCTTCATGTACATGATTTCGATGGCCAAAACCATCCCAACCTCGATTCTGGTTCTTAAAACAGGATCGTTGGATACAAAACAAGGAATGGGTGGATCTTCGTGCATGGTTTTACCCACCCCAT
>CAZKMY010000046.1:2267-8771 GCA_964554085.1 uncultured Pseudomonadales bacterium | reverse complement strand
ATGATTAAGCATATAATCTTTGATTTTGGTGGAGTGATATTGGATATGGGGGCAGACGCTGGCGTGGGAAAACGAACCACTGGTATTCCCTCTGACTTGGCTGACATTCTTCAAATTCCATTAGACACCATGACTTCGTATTGGAATCAAGAAAAAGATAATATTGTTACAGGCAAAGAAACACCGCAAGCATTTCTGAATCGAGTCATTTTAAAAAGCAAAATATCCATAGATAGTAATGTGGCTTATCAACAATGGGAACAACGATATGCACTGAAAAAACATCAAATTAATTGGGCATTGGTCGAATATATTCAGCAACTTAAATCTCACTATCAAATCCATTTACTTACCGATGCCATAGATATCAGTCGGGGAAATGAGTCATGGATCAATGATATAGATCAACTATTCAATATCTGTTTTCGCTCCTATGAACAACATTTACGAAAACCCAACCCAGAAGCGTATATAAATGTCTTAAACACACTTCATGCTAAACCTGAAGAATGTGTTTTTGTTGATGATGTGTTAATGAACATTGATGGTGCCAAAACAATCGGTATGCATGCAATTCTTTTTACCGATCTCGCCTCACTACAACAAAGCTTCGCAAAACTTAAGATTTAATTTCCACTTGTTGAAATCATTACAAAATGAAATGCTAGAAAAATGAATGACTTTTTTCTAATTTGTCTATTAGGTCTCATCGCGTGCATTGCAATTATTCTGTACCGACTATACAAAGCAATAAAATATTCCAACCGTATCCTTAACCGTAAGTCTAACAGTTGGGTGAGTTTACTTTTCCAACAAGGAGTACCCATCATAAAAGAGTTGCTTCTACAAAAACACCCATCAACTGCTTCACCACTTGGATATAATTATCAGCGAAAATCATGTTTCATGACAGAATCTGAACAGGATTTTTTTACTATATTAGAATCAGTAATTGGCGATCGACTATATATCTTTCCGCAAGTTAATCTCACCACAATTCTAAAAGAAACAAACAAAGATAAAAATCGACAAGCAGCCAGAAATCATATTAATCGGAAATCAGTCGACTTTGTGTTGTGTGATAAAAAATATATCGCTCCACTCCTTGCCATTGAATTAGATGGAAACAGTCATGAACGAGAAGATCGTGAAGAACGGGATGAAGAAGTAGAGCGCATTTTTGCCAATGCAAAGTTTCCACTTCTAAGAATTCCGCGCCAAGTCAATTATGATCCAAATGAATTGATACAAAAAATTACGCAAACCTTAAAACAATAATGCCATTTTGGAATCGGGATAACGATCTTTATGTTTTTCCAAGAATTCTCCCCGGGTTATTTCCTCCCCTTGGTTCAATGCTTTGAACGGGGGATAGGGTCGACCCAATGGTACCGACAAACCAGCTAGCTCTTCATGTACTTCAGTAATAACAACTCATCATCAATTTCAAAAAACTTTGGATAACTCATGTTCACAGTCTATCACGACAGTGTCATGGAGTGACACGTAGCCGGATTCCTTGGTGCCGTTTTGGTCCCGTGGTAATCATAATAATCGGTCGACCTAAATTCTTGGCCACAAACTTCAAAAAAGTCTTGGCTTCTTTCGGTAGTTCACGATAGTTTTTGGCTTTTCTAATCTCTTCACTATCCCAAGGTTCGAATTCTTTATACACGGGCTTAATGTGATTTAAATAATCCTGATCCGGCCGATATGCTGCCGGTTTACCTTTGATGGTGTATCCAACGCAAACTTTAATAGGTGTTTTGGGATACGCAATATCCATATGAGTCAACACATAGGAATCAACCTTGCCCACATCAGCCAAATACTTTAGGAGC
This sequence comes from uncultured Pseudomonadales bacterium, assembly GCA_964554085.1. Taxonomy (GTDB): domain Bacteria; phylum Patescibacteriota; class Microgenomatia; order UBA1400; family RBG-16-45-19; genus CAZKMY01. The sequence continues at coordinate 6,930 of CAZKMY010000046.1, read as the reverse complement.
ACCAAATCTAAATAGGCAATATCCCTAGGCCGCTTAGTGGTCGCTCCATACTCATGGGCATCAGCTCGAATTTGTTCTGCCAAGGTGCCCGTCATCATCGTGGGTAATTTGCGCGAACCCACACTCGACATATAGGTACCCTTGATCACTGCTGTCTTTGTCTTGATTGCTGACACCAACACGGTTCCTTCGGTCGAAGCCGTAATACCTTCAAAGGTAATGTCTGATGCGGTCACATCAGGGTAAGCTCCCCACCGGGCATCCAACCCCAAACCTTGAGCTTTTTCAAACACAAAAGCATACCGAGTGTCGGTCCAACTGGTCCGAATAAACTCCGACACATCTTCTATATATGGTTTCAATATCGTAGCCGCTTGTTCTAGCCGAGCAATAAATTCTGTTTCACTACCTACCTTAACTAAGGTGTCCGAATCCAATTTCGGCACTTCAATCTCAGCTAAATCCATTCCCAAACCTTTTACCCAAGCCGCATACAACTGATAATGCTTGGCTAATTTTTCTCGATTAAACGGTTTTAAATCTTTTACCCGCACCGGTTGCCGCAGCAATACATCGGCGTACGCGGGGGAAATGCCCCGTCCCGTGCCAGCTTTGTACCCATCCAACCACCCTTTCAGGACTGCTTCAAATGCCCGATGTGTATCCAATGATAAAGTTGCCATCTCATCAACTTTCACCGTTGCATGTTGTTGGTCTCCAACCGCCTGTCCAACTCCCTGCAATTCAGTCACCAAATCAATGGGGTGAATCACCATCCCTTTTCCCAACACCACAATCGCTTTGGCAGAAAAAATTCCTGAAGGTAATTGATGTAGCGCTAATCGTTCACCATTGGCAAACTCCACTGTATGTCCCGCATTCGCTCCGCCGTTATCCCGATACACTACCACGGGGCCCTTTGCAGCAAATTGATTCACCCATTCATCAATAATCCGGCCCTTTCCCTCATCACCAAACGCACCGCCGCACACGGCAATCGACCGGGGACGAATATGTTTCATGCTTTCCTTTCCACATTTTTAATATGTGCAATACCATCAACCACCAACTGTGCCGCTAGCCCCACATAAGTAGTAGGGGAGAGCGCTAACAATTGTTGTTTTACGTTTGATGACACTGATAACGCATTTACAAATGCAGCATATTTTTCCATCGACCACTGCTTCCCCCGAGTCAATTCTTTAAGCTGTTCGTACGCTTTTGTTTCACCGTGAATCCGCAAAATGGTTTGCACTCCCTCCGCAATAACTTCCCCATGATCATGTAAATCTTTTGCTATCACCGATTCGTCTAGCTGCAATTTACCTAATCCAGTTACGCATGAAGAATATCCCAACAAACAATATGCCAACGCACTACCAATATTCCGTTTCACCGTGCTATCAGACAAATCCCGCTGCAACCGCGAGATAGGCAATTTTTCACTAAAATGAGTGAGAAGTACATTTGCCAAACCCAGATTGCCTTCACTATTTTCAAAATCAATCGGATTCACTTTTTGGGGCATGGTAGATGAACCTACTTCCACACCAACCACATGTAAGCGGAAATATCCGTCGCTAATGTACCGCCATATGTCTTGATTAAATCCAATGAGGATGGCGTTGATCCGCCGCAAACTGTCAAAAATTCGCACCAAAGCATCATAGGGAAGTATTTGAGTCGTGTAATGATTGGGTTGCAACCCCAGCCCATTTACAAATTGATCAGTTAATGCAACCCAATCAGCTTGTGGAAAACCAACTGCCATTGCATTAAAATTTCCCACTGCACCAGTCACTTTACCTTCGATAGGTAAGGCAACTAATTGCTGGTATTCCTGATAAAGTCGGTGACCAAAGTTACATAATTCTTTACCCATCGTTGTTGGGACTGCCGGTTGTCCATGTGTCCGCGCCAACATAGGCACGGACCGATACGTATCAGCCATCTGCAAAACTGTATCGATAAGTGTCTGCACAGCTGGATAAAGAACATGTTTTAACCCTTGCTGGAGCATGAGACCATAGGCACAACTGTTTGTGTCTTCGCTCGTTAAACCCCAATGAATCCATGGCCACCAATCCGGATAGTCCCTCAATTTTTCTTGGAGATAATATTCCACCGCTTTCACATCATGATGAATTTTCGCTTCAATCCGGACAACTTTCTCCGCCTCAACAATATCAAAATCACTTATCAAATTTCTGAGAGTTTTTTTTAATTTCGCACCAATTGTCTTTTTCCCAATTTTTACCCCGACCCATTGGAGATACTCAATTTCTACAAATACGCGATATTTTATCAATGCATATTCAGAAAAAAAGTCAGACAATTCCTCAATCTTTTTTCGATACCGACCATCTAATGGTGAAACCGCCGTTAGGCTGACTAAATCACTCACCTACACGTTATAACACAAACTTCCTCACCGATACATCGAGAAATTTTTCATCTCAATTTTCCATTGTCATGGCCAAAGGAGATAATGCCTTCAACATAAAAAGCTGACGAAGTCTAAGAAGCATGGGTCGCACCGACAAGTAAATACTCATACAAACCACTAACACCGTCACATACCCAAAAACTGACGTTGCCATTAACTGAGGCATATATATCATCCCCACCCACACCACTGGTAAGTGAAACAAGAAGAGGGGATAACTTAATTCACCCAAAAACTTTATGAGCGGCAACTGATAATCCAGCGGCTGAATACTCGGCAAGCTCAATGATAAAATCACCAAAAATAACCAGTGCGAAAGACCAGATGCCGAAACAAAACTACCAAATAAAATTAAACCGCACAGTATCGCCAAAATCCATAATCGACGCATGGACTGCTTGACCTGCAACTCGCTGCTGAAGCGGTAACTGAAAATCCCCATCGCAAAATATACCAACTGATTGGGGAAAAATTGATTGTCAGGAATAGAGTCAATACCAAACAAGCGGTGAAAAGTTATGTACCGAACAATCATACTTAGGCAAAATACGCCAAGAAGCCATTTATTTGATAAACGATTAAGAAATGGCGCAAACAGATAGAACCAAAATTCAACTAACAATGTCCATGCCGGCAACACAATTAATGGAATCGTGGGCGGCGTTACTTCCCAAGCATGCCACCCATTGCACAAAGTCAGATTTTCCCACACATAATGAATTGTCCCCAGCACATTTTTCATTCCTAATTGCGGCAAAGCCACTGCCAAGGATGACGCTCCAAACCGTGGATAAATCCACCACTGAATCATCAATGCCACAATCAATGCAATAAAGTACAGCGGATAAATGCGAAATATTCTGTTTTTATAATATGAGATCAAACCTTTTTTAGTGAACGAATATTTTTTCGAGACCGCATATGCAACCGAAAAACCAGAAATAACAAAAAAAGCCGCTATCGTTGTATTGTTATTTAAAAATGAAAATAACAGAGACGTTCCTACATGATATTGAATAATCGCCAAAGCCAGAAGAAATCGGACAATTCCCATGAAAAAATACTATACCGTTTCCACGCGAAAATCTTCCTCCAAATCACTATCTCTTAAAACAGTGATGCCATTTTGGAATCAGGGTATCGGTCCCTGAGTTTTTCCAAAAACTCACCCCGGGTAATTTCCTCACCCTGATTGATCGCTTTAAACGGTGGGTAGGGTCGACCCAACGGTACCGACAATCCAGCCAGCTCTTCATGCTCTTCGGTCACCACCACCAACTCACCCTCAATCTCAAAAAATTTTGGATAACTCATGTCCACAGTCTACCACAACGTCAAAAACCGCCTTGATTTTTATACAAACAAAGTTGCATCGGCTGCATACAACGTTGCTGCTGTTTCTCGTGGATGCTTTTGCAAATAATTCTTCACGAATGCATAGCCCACAGAATACCCTGTCCATTTTGGAATTTCAGTCGGCTGTGATCCATAAAACCAAGCAAAATGATCGTATGTTTCATCATGAAACATATTCCGCGCTTGTCTCAGGTATGCCTCCAAAACTTGTGAGGACAATGCCACGCTCCACGGGGCAGGGGGCTGATGATCCATCTCTTCTGCAAACACTTGAGCCAATCCTTCACTAACAATGTTTTCTCCCACGCTTGTCCATGGACCTGTTTGTATTAACCGGGCAGCATGGTGAAATTCATGGCATAACGATCTCATCATCCGATCATGCACTAATGTTGGAAAATCTTTTGTTTGCACATCGACTGCAATAAAGATCTCATGTGAATTAAGTGTCCGACCTCCCACACCATATCCAGCAATGGCTGCTTTGGGGGATTGATAAAAAATCACGTCCACCGACGGCAAAGGAATATGAGACTCCACTGCCTTAACAGTACTATCAAGCACATCCTGTATCACATTCTTGTAGGGAGCCAAATCACCACTTGCCAATAAAAAGTGAGACACAATACTCATGAGGCAAGTATAACAAAACCTGATACACTGGAATTATTATGTCCGAATGTGTTTTTTGCCAAATCATTCAAGGAGTATCGCCCCGAACCATAATCTATGAAACCGATACCATTCTGGCCATCGCAGACAAATACCCCGTTACTCCCGGCCACACATTAGTCATTCCAAAAAAGCATTTTGAAAATATTTTCGATATCGATGAATCAACCATGACCGAACTATCCAAGG
>CAZKMY010000046.1:0-2167 GCA_964554085.1 uncultured Pseudomonadales bacterium | reverse complement strand
CATTCACACCAGAACCCGTCAGCGATGAACAATTGCGGGATATTATCACTGCCGGATTTTATGCCCCCACCGCCAAGAATAAACGTGACGTCCACTTCACGGTCATTACCGATCCCGCTCTCAAACAACAACTTAATCAAATTTTAAACGGTCCCGATGGCGTACAAAAATATATTCAAGAGGCCCCCATTGTCATCCTCCCTTCCTGCAGCCAAGAAAATAGAGAGTGGGCAGCAGAAAACATTGCCATTGCCACGCAAAACATCTTGCTCCAAGCAGCAGAAATTGCATTAGGTGGAGTCTGGCGCAATGTTGAACTTGATCAAGAATCAAGCGTGAAATCCCTATTCCACATTCCTGAGGCTCACGTTGTCGTCAATGTTATTCCACTGGGACATCCCCAAGTCGCCATGCCCCCTCACACCACCACCGAAGTTGATCCGGTCCGCCTCCATCAGAATATATGGTGATATGTGATAGGATGTGTGCATGCAATCAGGTTCGACGAGCAAACGAAACGTCTTCATTATCCTTACCACCATCGCGGTACTGTTGACGATCAACTCTATCATCAATGCCCGACAATCAAATGTCCCCGCGCCCATCTCGACCCCTGAGCCATCTTCCACACCGCAGGTCGTTCAGGCGGTTGAACCAACACTTGTATCTTGCACCGCTTCTGCCTCCGCTACCCCCAAAAAAGTAACGGGGTGGAAAACCAGTTTATACCCCGGCATCATGGGAGATGCCAGCTCTTCAGGAATCATCGAACAACCGTCTCTCGAACCAAGTTATTCCCTGGCAAAAATTAAAGAGAGAGATGGTCAACCCAATATTTTTTACCGCGTTGAAAAAACCGATGGCAGCGTTCTTCCCACCGGCACCAAACGTATTTTGGAAATCTGTGATGCCAACAACCAAAGTGTTGCATTCAATACCACTGCCGACACCAAAGCAGAAGGAAGTCGGGAAAATTCGGTTGCATCAATCACCATGATGATGAGTCAGTTTATGCAGAATAAGCCAGGAACATATCGGTTGGATGGTTTTTTGCTTGTGAATAACAAATGGGTGCTTACCGATCGCATTGAGGGAATAAACATTGTAGAATAACCCTCATGTCAGAATTCCTTTCGAATAATCAAGCAAAAAATGCGTTGAGCCAACCCAAACAAGAATTGGAATTTCACTCGTTACCCATGACAAAAACAGAAGTCTTGGATCGTTGTCTATCTCGACACTGGGATATTAATAATCTCGATCAACAACTTGAAAGTCTAGATTCGCAAACCAATTGGTTAGATAATCTTCCCCCACAAGCGCTCATCGTCCTTACCTACAATCAATCAACGGGTGAAGAGAAAATGTATCCGTTCATTCCACTTGCACCTGAATGTACAATAATTCAATAATAATGTTTCGTATCACTGTCGTTCCCGATGCCAAGAAAAATACAATCACTCAGCTGAGTGAGGATAGCTATGAGGTCAGACTAAAAGCCAAGCCTGAGCGAAATCAAGCCAACCGCGCATTAATCGACCTACTCGCCGAACACTTTCATCTCCCCACCACCTCCATCCACATCATTTCTGGTCACCACTCTCCTCACAAACGAATTGAAATTGATTAATCAAGTCTTTTTTCACACAAATAACTACCAATTGGTTTTAGTTCTTTTAATTTGAGTGTATCAGATAAAAATGCCGATGCCGTGCCTCCATCCAAATTCAACACTGATTGAAATGTAAATCCCGACAATGTTTGCCAAGCAGTAATAACTGCTTCCATCTCTGCCAATTTTGGTCCTCCAAACAAACTGTCTTCTGCCACCACCACTCCCACCACCAACCGACCATCAGTCGTTAATGCAGCCAAAATTCGCCGAGCCGGTTGATCCGTTTTTAATGAAAGGGGAACAACGGCTGCATCGTGCCACAAGAGCGGCCCCGCTTGAACCGCCCACAAATACATCCCCGTTGGTTCTCCCTGATCCACAATGACGGTATCCGTACTTGAATCAAACCCGATAATGCCGTTAAACAACTGATTTTTGCGCCAAGATGATAATTCCCGCGAATTAGAAATAAGCAGCCCCAACGGCTCTCCATCAGCACCATAAAAAGCTGCACTTGTCAGTGTCACACATCCCGACCGAGATGCCAGCTCA
>CAZKMY010000045.1:0-8840 GCA_964554085.1 uncultured Pseudomonadales bacterium | reverse complement strand
AATGTCCAACCATACCCGTACGGAGCTGGTGTGTGCGTGTTATGCATAAATCCAAGCCATGGATCTTGAGGAAAATCGAGTGCAACCTGAACATGGGGATTAGCACGATATACGAGTACCATCTTGGCATTAAATACATAATTGAAAATATCATGACTCAGTGCAGGGTATGCGGGTAATAGTGCAACCAAAGAGGTAATAAACAAACCTACCAATTTTTGTTTGTTCCATTTCCCAGACTTAATTTGTCCGATAAGTGAGATGTATGCCCCAAAGAGCAATATGCATAGTATGACGAAAATTCCGGTTGCCAATGGCCGGTTGTGATACCCAAGTTGCCACATTTGTTGTTGGAATTGCCAAAAAAGTGGATTACTGGATAAAACAAGATTTGGATCAGTTTGAGAATATGAAAAAACACTGTACCCAAACAGAAAAAAAGGTAAACCATAGGGAAGTGGATTACGCATAGCGGCGGGAAATATATGCCCATCGGATAAGTATCAACTGCCAAAACATTCGTAAAGAGTCTTTTACAGGACTAACGCGCATTGTTTTTACATGCCGCCATTGAACCGGAACTTCGGCAGTTTTAAACTTTCTCTTTCGGGCTAAAAACAACAGCTCCACATCAAAGGCTCCGGTAAACGCATCTTTCTTGGGCTGAATGGTTGCGACCAAGCGGGGGAACAAATCAGTAGTTGCTTGTTGTGAAAACATTTTAAAACCACATTGCGTATCATGAATTCCTCTCACGGCAAGTATTTGAACAACAAAATTAAAACCCTTTCCCATCAAGTGGCGGTACCATGGCTCTTTATCCCGCAATGACCCCTCAACTTCTCGCGAACCAATCACAATATCGTATCCCTTATGAAAAAAAGGTAACATTTTTTCAATTTCTGCGATGGGAGTGGATTGATCAAAATCGGTGAATAATCGATATTGTCCCCGTGCGGCGAGCATCCCTGCACGAACAGTTCCAGCTTTACCGCGGTGCGGTTCATGTAACACGCGGACTTCTGGTTTATGCTGAGAAAATGCGTCCAATTTTTCAGATGTTACATCTTGAGATCCGTCATTTACCAAGATTAATTCAAACGAATATGGCTGATTCTTTAAATATTCGTATACTTCTTGAAGACGATTTTTCTTTAAATTCTCTGTCTCGTTGTATGCTGGCACCACGACTGATAAAAAAGGATTATCCATACCTGTTTATTCTATCTCATTTAAAGATAAAGACGCGAGGGCCGTCGGGGACAGTAAGTACTGCGGCTTGAGATGAAAGCTGAGGTGCCTGAATTTCATAAGCGGCGACTGAGAGAGGATGATCGTTGCCGATTTCATCAATAATCGCCAGTGACGATAAACCAGTATAAGCTTCATTTCCCTGCGGCTTCTTTTCAGATACATCAAAGAAATAGCGATAATTCATTCCCTGGAAATCTCCATTAGCCCCGAGCAGGGCAATATTGTAGGGAATCGTCAATTGTGGCGATACGACTTGTGCCGTTTTTTGATACTTAATGGTGCCACTCCCAGAAAAATCAAAGTGAGCATCTCCCTGGATAAGGATAACGAGGACGTATGTTCCTAAAATAGCCGCCAGAATCATCGTTCGAGACTCATTAAGAAGTGTGCCAATTAAAACTCCCCAAAACAACGCGACGATGGGAAAGCAGTATGTTAAATAATGATCCATAATTGAACTTGAATAAAATGACGTTCCTACGATTGCCATCCCAATCCACATCAACACGAGTACAACAGGTTGCTTATGTGTCTGAGGGATTCGTTTCTTCCAGAACAGCCATAGATATATCCCGATACCAATCAAACTGAAAATTCGGTCAATCATAACTCGTTTCTGACCAGAAATTATCTGAGATAGTATCCGGTATGCTCGACCTTCTGTTTCTTTGACCACCGTGAGCCAATGGGTTGGCGGCTGAATATGCTGTTCTCCAGAAGTGAAAAAAGTTGAAAATTGTTTAACTAACATATTGTCATGGCGCAGATTAAATATCGCCAAGGGGGATAAGCAAATCCCCACAATCACAATAAATGCAAGTAATTGTCCCAATAACGACTTTCGCTCCTTCTTTTGTTGGATGAAGAAGCCAAGCCAAATCAAGGCAATCACTCCCACAGTCGTCAACGTTACGTAATGTAATTGGATAAGTATGCCAAACAGACAGGACACAATAACCGCAAATTTCCACGTACGTGACTGAAGCCATTTTAGTAGTGCCCAAAACAACGCCAGCCCCACTGGCGCTCCCAAGTTTGGGTTCCAAGAAAAGCGACTATATGATATTGCTAGTGGCATCAAGGCATAAATAAGAGTTGATACAATTGCAATTCGCCGGGAAAAAAATACATGGCCGATATAAGCCAGCAATCCCAATGACAGACAGTTTATAATCGCCACTCCAATTGCCGGACCTACGGGGTCAGGATACGTAAGTGCTAAAAAAGGCACCATAAAATAGTAGTAAAACGGCCCCAAATACATGTTCCCTACACTGGTAACCGGACCGATCAGAGCGACGTCACGATCTTTGAGAATCGCTTTCGCAATCAATGCATCTCTACCTTGATCTCCCAAAAACAACATCGTTTGAGGTACATGGTAGAGTCGAAAAAAACATCCCAGAGCAATGACTAAACCCAACAATAATCGATACATAACCTTATGTTTTTTTCCACACTATCCGGTTATACGCGGTGTAATTCCAAATTAAACCAAGTCCGATGCCAACAAGGGCAAAGACTAAACCGGTATCGATTTGATAACGACCAACAACAAACAGGGTATAGAGACCCACAATCCGTTCACAAAAAAGTGCTGTTATCGCTTGGATGATAATAGATCCTGCCGAAGCAAGATTAAATTGTAAGAATTTTCCCGGTACCCGTTTCCAAGACAATGTCCGATCTGCAAATGTCCACAGGTTGTTCCAAGTAAAATTTGATACGATCGCTACTTCAATGGCACCAAGATTTGCAAGTGTATAGGGCAAGAATCGACGGAGCAGTTGTAAGCAAACAAGTTGAACCAACGTGCCGACGCCACCAACAAGTGCAAACTTAAACACACGAGAGCTGGTTATTTCTTTAATCCGGACTCTAAAAATATAGAGCAGAGTGTTTTTTATGTATTCTGCACCCAATTTCGATTTTCCATAGGTTCGATCGACAAAATGAATAGGAACCTCCGCTACCTTGTACCCTCGTCGAACAGCCTTATGCAAGAGACCGATTTGGAAGGTATATCCCATAAACGTGTCTTGATTCATTTCAGGCAGAATATCTTCAATTACTTGTCTTCTAATAGCCCGGTATCCAGTGGTCCAATCGTGAATTGAAAAATAGGTAATCACAATTCGAATAATCAAGTTTCCGACCACGCTTAAAAATTTCCGGTGAAATCCCCAGGTATCAGGAATACTTCCACCCGGAATATAGCGGGCACCCAACACAATGTCGTAGCCTTCTTCAAGTTTCTTGAGCATGGGAGGAATTCGAGTGGGATCATGTTGAAAATCAGCATCAAATTGAAACACAATATCCGCCTTCAATTCATGTATCGCATACCCTAAACCTTTGGTATATGCATTCCCTAGACCCAACTTCTTTGGATTAGTTAAGAGATGAAGATTGGGATATTGTTTTGATAACCGTTTGACTTCTTCTCCCGTTCCATCAGGTGAAGAATCGTCAACGATTAGGATATGAGGATCATAATTTGCTCCAACTTTGGGAAAAATATCTCCAAGCAACACCTCGCATAAACGCTTGATGTTTCCCTTTTCATTGTAGGTGGGGCTGACGATAACTACCCGCTGGCGGGACGGTTTCATGCTTCTTGTTCCAAATCTGCTTTAACCATGATTTCAATCATTTGTTCAAATGACGTTGATGGTTTCCAACCAAGAATAGTATTTGCTTTACTAGGATCTGCGACAAGTAAGTCAACCTCAGCGGGCCGCATAAATTTTTCGTTTGTTCTGACATATTGCCGCCAATCCAAACCAACAACTCCAAATGCTATTTCACAAAATTGTTGCACCGACCATGTATGTCCCGTTCCCACCACAAAATCCTCAGCCTTATCTTGTTGAAGCATCATCCACATGGCCTGGACGTAATCGGGTGCGTACCCCCAATCCCGCTTTGAATCCAAGTTACCTAATTCAACATGATCTTGTTTACCTAGTTTTATCCGGGCCACCGCGTGAGTGATTTTTCGGGTCACAAATTCTAATCCACGGCGTTCTGACTCATGATTAAATAAAATACCTGATACAGCAAACATATTATACGATTCACGATAATTCACGGTAATCCAATGTCCGTACGCCTTTGCTACTCCATACGGGCTACGAGGATAAAACGGGGTCAGTTCGTTCTGAGGGGTTTCCCGCACTTTCCCAAACATTTCACTAGAGGAAGCTTGATAAAATTTAATTTCTGGATTAACCAACCTGACTGCTTCAAGCATTTTTGTCACCCCAAGCGCAGTGAATTCACCGGTTAACACGGGCTGTTTCCAAGACGTTTCCACAAAACTTTGGGCAGCCAAGTTATACACTTCATCCGGCTGTATCTCTTTGATCATGGATGTGAGCGAATGCTGGTCGAGTAAATCTCCGGGATGAAGAGTAATTTGATCCTCAATCTTTTTAATCCGTTCAAAATTCATAGTTGAAGTCCGTCGGGTCATGCCATGAACTTCATATCCTTTTGACAGGAGCAATTCCGCTAGATAGGAACCATCCTGACCAGTAATACCCGTAATCAATGCTTTTTTTGCCATATTTCCTTTATACCTACTACTTACTACTTTTTACTTTTTCTCTCCAATAGTCTAGCACGCGAGCAATCGTAGACTCGAGAGGAATTTCCGCTTTCCAGCCAGTCAACTCTGAGAACCGGGACGAATCACATTTTAAACGAGGTACATCTGATCCCTGCATTCGAGCTGGATCTTGTTCAACTTTGATCGGTGTAGTTGAGAGAGATAAAAGAACATCCAGTAATTGGGAAACAGGAGTCTCATTTCCTGAGCCCAAGTTGTACACTTCTCCCGGGTCTCCATGAAGCAACGCCAACTCATATGCTCGTACCATATCTTTGACATCAGAAAAATCCCGGGTTGCTTCCAAATTTCCTACTCGAATAATCGGGTCTTGTTGTCGGTTCTCGATAAGCGCAACTTGTTTTGCAAATGCAGCCAGCACAAACTGATCGGTTTGATATTCTCCCACATGGTTAAATGGCCTCACCCGAATTACAGGCAATCCATAACTTAGGTAATATTGAAGTCCCATGAAATCTTGAGTTACCTTAGAGACTGCGTAGGGACTCATCGGCCGCAAGGGACATGATTCAGAGATGGGCAAATTTTCAGTTGCCACTTTCCCATATTCCTCAGCACTTCCCACCACTAATACCCGGGCCTCAGGGGTATAAGTCACTGCAGCAGACAATAAATTTGCCTGGGCAACAATGTTATTCACCACGGTTTTGTTGTCATCAGAAAAACTAGCCGCGGGAGATGATAATGCGGCCAAATGAAAAATCCAATCTGGTCGTGTCGTTTCCACAACCTGATTAATCGATTCTTTGTTGGTGAGGTTAAGGGCAATGGAAGTGACACGACCATTTCGGTCATCAATTTCTCCACCATACACCGCCGCCACAATTTCATAATTACCCTGCAACAACCGTTCAATCAAATGTTGCCCAACAAATCCGCTTGCACCAGTGATAAGAACTTTTTTACTCATGTGTTGCCAATGCCTAAATAATGCATTCCCTGTTTTTCAACTTTTTCATGATTATAAATATTTCGCGTATCAAACAGAAATGCGTTTGGTTTAACAGCCTGCGCGAGTTCTTCCATCGAAATCGTTTGGAACTCATCCCATTCAGTCAGCAAAATGATCACATCAGCATCAGAGACAGTATCCATGAGAGAAGTACCATAGTACAACGATGGCCAAACTCGTTTCGCTTCATCAATGGCCTTGGGATCAAATGCTCGAATTTCCGCACCCTTTTCCAACAAATAAGGAATTACTCTTAGTGATGGGGCAACCCGCATATCGGTTGTGTTTGGTTTAAATGCTAATCCTAAGATAGCAACTCGCTTATGTTCAAAGCCTCCAACCTTCTCTGCCAATTCACCCAATTTTCTATCGATTCGCTGCTCATTAATTTCATCCATTTGAATCAGGAGACTATTTTGTTCGCCTAATTTCTTCGATACCGCGGCCAGTTCTTTTACATCTTTAGGGAAACAAGAACCACCATACCCTAGACCCGGATACCAATAGTGTGAACCAATCCGTTTGTCGGGCCCAATCGCGCGAATGACGTCAGCCACATTTGCCCCTGTTTTCTCACATAGATCAGCAATTTGATTGATAAAGGTGATGCGCAAAGCCAAATATGCATTAGCTGAGTACTTCGCCATTTGCGCACTTTCCGGGGCTACAATAACCCGTTCACCCTCTATTGGTTTGTGAAGTTCAAGTAGTCGGTCGATCGCCCATGGTTCAGAAGCACCAATAACCACGCGGTCAGCATGAAGCGTATCTTCAACAGCAGAACCTTCACGCAAAAATTCTGGCAGTGATACAACAGCGAATGGGACGGAGGTGAGTGGTGAGATAATGTCGCGTACTTTTCTATTTGTTCCAGGAGGCACAGTACTTTTTATTGCCACAATGGTATTTTCTTTTAGGTGTGGTGCAAGCGCTTCGCTTGCAGCCATGACAAATTTCAAATCAGCAGTTCCATCGGGTGCCGAAGGTGTGCCAACAGCAATAATCACCACATCAGAGGTAGGCACTGCTTTTGCGTATTCAGTAGTGAATTGAAGATGTCCGCTAGTCAAACCTTCTTTGACCATTTCCTCTAAGTGAGGTTCAAAAAACGGCACCACACCCTTCGATAATGAATCAATTTTTGTTTGATCTACATCGAGACCATACACTTGGTGGCCAAAAGACGCGAACACCGATGCCGAAACCACCCCGACAAAACCGGTGCCAATTACGGTAATAGTCATGCGGCTAGTATAATAAGCAAAGTCACAAGCCACAAGTCACAAGTCATAAGTCATAAGATTCTTGTTTCTTGTATCTAGTAACTTGTCACTCATAAGAATATGCAAATCGATATCTTAACCATCTTTCCAAAAATGTTTGACAGCCCCTTTTCGGAAAGCATCATCAAACGCGCTCAACAAAAACAAGCCATCACTATTACCGTTCATGATCTCCGCCAATGGACCTCCGACTCTCATCACACCACCGATGATCGCCCCTATGGTGGTGGTCCAGGTATGGTCATGCTTGTCGAACCCATCGATAAGGCTATTCAACAATTAAAACTACAGAATAATAACTCAAAAGTAATCGTAACAGCAGCTAGCGGTACCCCGTTTACCCAAAGCAAAGCACAGGATTATAAAGAACTTGACCAACTCATTATTATTGCTGGTCATTATGAAGGCATTGATCAACGGGTTATTGACCATTTAGCCAATGAGTCCATATCTATTGGGAATTACGTCCTTACGGGCGGAGAATTACCTGCCATGGTAATCACCGATGCCATCACACGTCTGATCCCTGGAGTTTTGGGTGATCCTGAGTCCATTGTGGATGAATCACATAGTGAAGAAGGATATTTGGAATATCCTCACTACACCAGACCCGAAAACTATAATGGTTGGAAAGTTCCCGACATTCTTCTCTCCGGCAATCACGCCGCCATCGCCTCCTGGCGCAAAGACCAATCATCCAAAAAATAATAACTTTCGTCATTCCGGGCCTGACCCGGAATCTATATAAATAAAATCAGAATAGAAATGGATCCCGGATAAGGCATAAGCCTTTACCGGGATGACGAGGATTACTTCTCCAACTGACGTTTTATCTCTCCCAAACCCTCTTCCAAGGTTCGCATTTTTAGCCCAAATTCTTGAGTTAACTTTTGGTTCGAGATCTTCATCGATTTTTGATAGGGTCGCTGAGAGCTTTCAATATACGCGGCCAGTGACCCTGGTTTTACCTCAGTGGTATATCCAAAGATGTCTTTCACCATATTGGCGATCTCAAAATCAGTGTGAGAAGACGATCCTACCATGTGATACAGGCCTGTTGGTTGGTGTTGAACACAATAATCAAAGACGTGTGCCACATCATCGACATACGTAGGAGTAATCGTGTGATCGGTAAACATGGGATACAAGGACCCAGTCTCCAAACCATTTCGAATTTTAGCGATCATATCTGGTCGCATCGGCTTGGCTAAATAGGGGAAAGCCAAACGAAGCATAACGTGGGTTCCCCCCACTTTTTTTACTTCTTCATCAGCCCATTGTTTCGTCTGACCATACCATTCAATGGGATGAGGAGTATCGGTTTCAGTATAGAAATCTTGTTTTTCACCGTCAAACACATAATCAGTCGAAATATGAATCAGGTATTTTGAATGCGCTGCAGCCACCTCAGCAATCGTCTGACTCCCCAACACATTCACTTTGTAACACACGCCATCTTTATTATCTCGCTCTTCATAAGCGGCATTAAGATTCGTAAAAGCTGCCAGGTGAATCACTGCTGCTGCCTCAGGATTGGCAGCAAACACGGTTTCGACCTGCTCTCTGTTGGTAATATCCACACCAGTCGTGAGGTCTAAATTAACAAACGAATACGCATCGTCATACAGTTGTTGGAAACGAGATCCAACCAATCCAGATAAACCGGTGACAAGCAGTGTGGGTTTTGTATTCATTTTGAGCCCCTTTCGGATATAATGAA
>CAZKMY010000044.1:0-8851 GCA_964554085.1 uncultured Pseudomonadales bacterium | reverse complement strand
GGTTTTGAGTAAACATTTACGGATTGGTGAGAAGTTGCAAAGGAATTATCATACACGTAAGTATTACTTCCAAACATAATTTCCTCAATCTTGGTGGATTCATAGACTGAGTGATTGTTGGGAGCCAATCGATATATCAGCCTTTCTATTTTTTGGATTTTATATAGGTTCTCAATGTCCTGCGTATTATCGTCTGGCATTAAGATAAACAAGTAATCTCTCGCTCGACTTATGGAAACATTGAGTATGTTCTGATTATTGAGAAACATACCTGGATGTTTACTTATCGAGTATGGAGGATTGAAAACTGAAATGATAATATCGCATTCGTCACCCTGGAAGCCGTGAATTGTGCCAGTTAGGATTTCTACTTTCTCAGTGTCTTCAAATTGTTGAGCAAGTAGCTTTTCAATTAGCGTAGCCTGAGCCTTGTATGGACAAATAATTCCAATTCTGAATTTGTCTTTGTGGCTTGACTGAATCTGAAAAGCAAGTGATTGGGCAAACTCAACCGTGAACAATGATGAATAGACCTGGTAGTTTGATTTGTTGAGCTTATTAGGCTTGTAGATACTTTCAAACTTTGCTACAGGAAATTTGATAATATTGATATCCTTGAAGTCAAGCCCGTCAATATTCAATTGCTTTTGCTCCTCACATGTTCTATGGTGTTCAAGAATGCCATTGTAAGTAAAGTGGCTGAATAAATTGCCAATTGTTGGAACTGCCCTGTATTGCTTACGAAGATTAACTATCTCAAAATCATGTGGTATAGTTATAGGCTCCACAAACCTATCAAGGTTAACCATGCTGTAAATATTCATATCCTTCCAATAATCTATAAGCGTTATTGGTTGGATCTGGAATGGATCACCTGCAACTACAAATTTGGCATTAGATTGTTGATAAATAACATAGCAAATGCTAGCCAAATTGACCATTGAAGCTTCGTCAATGATGATATAGTCCCATTCTAAAAATTTTAGGTGCATCCGTTCATCATGTATTTCCGGTTGGAAATAGTCGTATGCAAACCTTGCGATTGTGGTAATCGTCGTATTCTTTGACCTATTTCTAATATCGAATGACTTATCTATTACAACCGGACTATTTTCCAGCGTTTCATCACTGGTATTTCCAAAACGAAACAACCAATTGTAGTACGTTTCATCTTCACCCATTTTTTCAAAAATACGTTTAGTAAGGACGTCTGCTGATTTATTGGTTGGAGTGAGTACAAGTACTTTGAGGTTCTCATCCTGCTGCATTAGGGGAATAACCTCATTGGTTGCCAAATAGGTTGTTTTACCTGTACCAGGAGGGCCAAATATGAATCGAATATCGTCCGGCAGGTTTTGCCGTAGATTGTAATCATCCTCTAAATCAAGTTGATTGAAGGCTTTTCGGAGTTCTTCAAGAATGAAAACCGGATTCTTTATGTCAATGACTATTCGGTTTACCTTAGATAGGTCAATCTCTGAAATGTCGGCAGACTTTTTCAGCTTTGCCCGAAGGGTATATTCTTTAACACTGACCACCTCCACAGTTACTGTTTTGGATTCTTCACCTTGATACAAGCGAATTTGAAGGTCACCAATATCCTCTATGGATTGAGGGATGTATCTGTTCGGATGTTTGAGAATTAAGGTCCTTTCTGTTTCCGGTTCTTTTTCTGCTTTTGAGAATTGGATTGATATTTCCTTTCCTTGAGTGTTGGATTCAGAACTACTCAGGTATTCAAGTTCAAGTAAGGCCTTAAACCATGCATAGGAATACATTTCGGATTCGCCAACAATCTCATTTAGCTTTTCAATTTGGGTAAGGTCTTCAATTTGGGCTTCTGTCTGGTCTTTGAGTTTATCAATCTTCTTCTGTAGATCAATAGAGGGTTTGTTATATTCATCTTGATCTACCATGGATTCAGGTGATTCTTGCTCATCCTGTTGGGTCTCTTCTTGCTGATTCTCAAATCTGGCCTTTCGGTTATTTTGAATACCCTTTTTTAGACGGTCAATAGTGTCTTTAATGGCATCATCCATGAAGTCTGATGCATCATCCGTATTCACATTGCCTTGTGAAGCTGCGAATTTCTTTTTAGCCTTTATCTTACTTAATGCTTCCGCTAGTTCATCCTCAGAGACTCCCGCCTCCTGTATTTTTTTACCAAGTAAGTAAGTTGCTCGTTGTTCCTCTGAAAGGTTTAAATCATCTTCAGCACTTTCAATTCCCAAAAATTCAAGGAATGTGGAAATGTCGTAATCCTGCGAAGTGTAAATCTCATTGAGATCTTTTCGACGTATTTCTGAAGCAGATTTTAGAGTACCCTCATTATCATAAAGCCATTTATCCTTTTTAAGGATATTAGATAGTGTAGATTCAAATTTTAGGTCCCTAGGATACTGGTTCCCTTTGGGCACATAATGAAAGTTACCCAAAATTCTTAATTCAATAGATGAGTAGGACTTTCCTAGAACATGAACTAGCATGTACTCCCATATTAGGCCTGAAAGTTCAAGATTAATATTTGAAACGGCTTCTTCAATCCCTTCCAGAATGGGATTAGTAATGAATCGATCGGAATAATATGTTTGTGATAATTCTATCATTTCTAGACCAAATCTTTTCCTATTTTCATGGTTGGGTTCTAACCTTCTCTCTAATAATCTGGGATGATTGTTGCAACCCATGGCTGATAGAAATGAATAAAACGAGCTTTTGCGAGGACTATTGATAAAGTCCAAATAGTAGTCCTCATCCAAAATATAAACCTCCTTTGTGTGAGCAAAGTATTTATTGAGATTATAGCTCGGAATGTAAACAGTTTCAGGATAGCAGAAGAAAATAGTTTCAAGTACACTGGCTTTTCGGGTTGCTATGAAACAAACATTATGAAGCTTATTGATAAAGTCGCTTTGAAGGGATGCTGGGCAAGCATTATAGTAAGACAGGAAGGAATCAAAGTGGGCTAAGATTTTGTCCTTATTATTATAATCAAAGCCCTCCTTATATTGTGGAATTATGATTTTAAAGATTTCTGCTCGCAAATCGGGCTTACTAATACCCAAACCCTTGAAGAAGTCGAGGGCTTCTCCATCTTCTGTAAATGGTTTATAAATGGTATCGTAGCTTGTTGTCCTTTCGAAAGGAAGAAATATATTGGGTGTTGTTAAATCATCACAGAAAGGCACAACGGCTTTTCTCTCTTGATTCAGCAGGATAGGGCGCTTTAGGACAAGTTTCTCTTTATCATCCCATAGAGATTTTCTACCTCCCAAATAGGTATAAAATTTTAATAGCCACTCATCTGATTGCGCCTCCATAAAAGCAGCATCAATTCTCCTTATAAGCTTTTTAGGATCTAAGGTGTCGTTTATAATTGAATTAATATAACCTTCTAAACTCTTATTAGCTTGATTAAGTTGCTTTTGTCCTTTGCTTACGAATACCAATCCTGAATCAGGGTTGCCTATTAGCATACTGATTTGTTGATCAGAAAAGATTTCAGCTAATTCGGGATCTGATGCCCAATATGCGTTTTCTGTTTTGTAGTACACCCCATTCCTGCCCGGCAGTAATTGGTCAGTTTGAAATATTTTTTTGACTTCGGTATAGAAAGGTCTGAATGAAATCTTGGATTTACTACCTACGTCTGTAAAATCACTTTCCTTGTATGGAATCAACTCTAAAATACTGTCGTTAAGCAAGTAGGTTTTATCTCTTTCACCAATAGTTTTGAGTATCGGCAAAGAATTAGCTGCAAGCTTTGCTAAAAGCTGCATGATTTCAACATTCCATGGCTCTCCAGCATTAATTTTTTCTCTACTATCTGTCAAAAGGAATGGCGCCTGTACAATAAAGCCTAGCTTAGTTTCTTCTTTGGTCGGAAAGAAACAAAATGCTTCATAAGTATATCCGGTTTCCAATTCCCTTTGGTCAAGCACAAAGAAACCCACATAGATGCGGTGATGGGATTTAAGTTGCGCGTGCGATACAACAGTCGAAAATAACCAAATCAATTCTTTTTTATTGACTTCATTTTCTACACTTTCAACTTCCATTAACTCTGCAAGGATATCGCCAAACTGCTCGGTTTTTAACGCATGCTTGGAATAAACACCTTGTTTTTCATTGGATTTCCAAGTGATTTTCTCAAGATTGGCAAGGAATAAAATTGGCTGAAACAGAGAATCTAATTTGTCCTCAATTTCAGTGTAGGCTGTCTGAGGTGATTTTTTTTTGTTGTCAAATGGGAAATAGAAAACGGTTTCTCCTGTTTTCCTTTGACCGTTCAAGGATTCAATTTCATTTGGTACTATGTAGTTTTCCAGCTTGAAATTAAAACTATCATCATAAATATGCGGTGACATGCTGTAAGCAAAAACCGCCTTGAAGCCTATTCCAAACTTACCGATTTTTTGTTCATCAATTTTTGTAGAATTCCCTATTGAAGTAATGGCATTAATATGGCCAAGATTGCCAGTTTCCGAATCTTCATCTTCTTTATCAGGGTTTGATATTGAAAAACGAACAGACCCATTGTGCTTAAACCAAAGCCCGTCATCTTCAAGGCGAAAATCAACCGAATTGGCTTTGGTGTCATCCGCATTTTGCAGCAATTCATAGACGAAGTGGGCACTGTCGGAATACTTCTTAATTGCGGTCTCCCAAATACCACGATACGACTTTTTCTGCAAGACTCTCAGATCATTATTTTTAATCTCTTGAAGTCTGAAAAAATAATCTTTATCTTTTTCCATTTTGAATTGAGGTCAAGGTCGTGTTTTATAGATACTGCCGCTCATTGTGGCAGTCTGAAAGAATTGTATAAAAACATCATTTATTATTCGAGATTGGCTTTTTTCATCTCTCAAGACGGAGCGAACAACATCTTAGGCAGTACATATTGGTGATTGTTTAATTCCGGATTTGAAAAAAACAAGAGCACTCATTTGAGTATATGAAGACCTTTCAATATATCATAGCCCTTCTTGAAATAGTCCTTTATCCACTTTTTTGAACAAACATCCAATATATGTTGATAGTCTTCACCAACATTTATTCTCTTATAAAGCTCATATGTGTATAATAAAAGATAAGCAACATCTGATTTGACATAATTGTTATACGGCAATACTTTTAACTTATCTGCCACGAAGGTATTATAAACATACAACTTATCTCCTTTGGTTTCCACTAATGTTTCCAACCCTAGGTATTCACATAATTGTTTTAAATGATCAAGGTTGAAAATTGGTAAAAAAAAGTCAGGATAGAAAAATGAAGCTAATCTAATTGGTAGGACCACTGAATAATGAGGTATAACAAAATTGAAAAGGCCATTACAAAATTCTTGCAACTCCTCCTTATCATTCAGATTCCATGGTTTTAGCCCCAACATTTCAGGGTATATAAAGTTTATCGCTTTTTCAAAATCTTGGTGTTCGAACGCATCTCTAAATTGTTCCTCGCGCAACCCAGTTCCTGCCAAACGATATTCACAACCATATACAAAGTCATAAAACAGATTGTCTCTTCGTTGCGGATGACCTTCTGGAGAATAAAACAAAACAGGGTCGAAACACTTTAGTAGTTCTTCTTTTACCCTCTCCCTTTTTATATTTGCTTCAAAAACATCTCGGTCCCTGACTGAAAAAAAAATATTCTTTTGAATATCATTAATTACTACATCAAAATCAATTTCCTCTACTTTCTTTGCCTTAATCACAGTTCGATGTACGGTATTTTTACTTTTCTCTCTAGCGAGAATTATTTCGTACTTAGACCAATTTTCTTTAATGAGTTCGTAGGTTATTTTATTCTCAGAGCATCCCGACCAAATCTCATTGAAAACACCTATACAACTCGGAATATTCGTTGAATCCACTTTTACAGTCAATTCTTTATTTGTCTCAAAACCACCACTTGTCAAGTTTGATGATGTCACATACGCATCATTATCTGTAATATACAACTTCAAATGGATCTCTTCATCATACTGAATTAAAAAACCCAGATCCAAAAGATTCTTAAAAACTGGAAGATTAAACGTTGTCAAACTAGTTTCATCAAACCTTATTATTAGACGCTTGTCGACAATATGCTTCGTATTTTGCTCGTCTAACAATTTCGTTGCTTGCGAATTAACAAATGGAGAAGCAAATAATAGTCTTTGCTTACTCTCATCTACTGACCTTCGAACCCAATTGGTTAACGGATTTTTTATAATTTTCTCACTCATGGTATAGTCGTGTTTTGTTTTAAGATCTTATTAGTTGTAGGAGCACCTCTCCTACCCCCTCATCAACCTACCCCCCGTTATATCCCAAAACCGATTAAAGAACGCCGTAAACTTCTCAATGACGGTTTCGCGTTTCTTAGCTCTATCCCCAGTGGGGGAAAACCGGGAAACGGGAGGCAACACCTTGGTGAGGGCGGTGCCGGTTTTTTGGAGGTAGCCGTCGCGGAAGGCGTTGTCGATGTATTTGAGGGTTTCGTCTTTGTTGAGGTTTTCCTCGGTGATGATTGTTTCGAGCTCTTCCATCTTTTTCTGGTCCACGAAGGATTGCCAGTTATCATCCAGGTTGCTGGAGGGAGTCAGGGAGTCGATGAACTGATCGATGAGGTCTTTCTTGCTACGGAGCACGAGGCTGGAGTCAACGGCCTTGTTGATTTGGACGATGATTTCTTTGTCCTGTGAATGGCCCTCGTGGTATTGACGGATGAGTTCAAGGATGTAGTCGATGTTGATTTCCACCTGCTTGATCAGCTCCATTTCGAAGATGATGTCGTCGTTGATGTTTTCGCTGTCGCGTTTCGATTTGTTGCGGAACTCCTGGTACAGACTGATGTAGAGGCTGTGATAGTCCTGTACATCCCTGTCGGAGAGGATTTCTTTGCCAACGAATTCATCGAAGGTGGTGAGGATGTTTCTGAATTTCAGGATATTGCCATAGGCCCTGATAAAGTCTTTCTGGTTTTGTTCGCCGATGATCAGTTGTCCCACAGGGAATTGTTCCACCAACTCCCCTACCAGGTCGGCGTAGCCTTTGACTTCCTTCTCGTCATCGGTGTAGCCGTGGTAGTATTCGTCAAAGGTTTTAAGCAGCACAATGCCGCCGGCTTCCTTGTCGCCAAAAAGGGCAATGCTTTCGTTGGTGGCGGCTTCCAGGTTGCGGAAACAGACAATGTTGCCAAAGGTCTTGACCGAATTGAGGATGCGGTTGGTGCGTGAGAAGGCTTGCAGCAAACCGTGGAGGCGCAAGTTCTTGTCCACCCACAGCGTGTTGAGGGTGGTGGCGTCAAAGCCGGTCAGGAACATGTTGACCACAATAAGCACATCGATTTCCCGGTTTTTAACCCGCATGGATACGTCCTTGTAGTAGTTTTGGAACTTTTCGCTCGACGTATCGTAATTGGTTTTAAACAGCGCATTGTAATCCTGAATGGCGGCTTCCAGGAAATCACGCGAGCTCATGTCCAGTTTGTCGGTATCCTCCGGATTCTCCTCGCCCAGGATGCCATCCTCCTCTTCGTTGGCGGCGTAGCTGAAAATGGTGGCCACCTTCAATTGCTGGTCGCTGGGCAGGCCGGCCATTTGTTGCTTAAACTCGGTGTAGTATTTCTTGGCCACCTCGATGGAAGTGACGGCAAAGATGGAGTTAAACCCGGCCAACCTGCGGTCTTTCAGTTTGTAGTAACTGTTTCGCTTGGTCTTCTGGTCGAAGTGTTCCCGGATGTAGCCGACAATCTTTGCGATGCGCTCGGGCGATGCCAGTGCCCGTTCGCGGTCGATGCTCCAGACCTTTGTATCCTGGATGTTTTCTTCTTCCCGCATGGTACGGATGTAGTCGATGCGGAACGGCAGCACGTTTTTATCGTTGATGGCGTCAACAATGGTATAGGTATGCAGCTTGTCACCAAAAGCCTGTTCGGTGGTACTCAGGTCAATCCTGCCGCCTTTACTGGCGTTCGTTGCAAAAATGGGCGTTCCGGTAAAGCCAAACAAGTAGTATTTCTTGAACGTCTTTTTGATGTCCACGTGCATATCGCCAAACTGCGAACGGTGGCACTCGTCGAAGATGATGACCACCTGTTTGGCATACACGGGATGACTCTTGTACTTGTTGACCAGGATGGAGAGCTTCTGAATGGTGGTGACAATGATCCTTGCTTTGGGATCATCCAGCTGCTTCTTGAGTTTGGCCGTGTTGGAATTGCTGTTGGCTGCCCCCTTTTCAAACTTCTCATACTCAGTCATTGTCTGGTAGTCCAGGTCTTTTCGATCGACCACAAACAAGACTTTATCGAGAAAGGGAAGCTTGCTGGCTAGTTGAGCCGTCTTGAAAGAGGTGAGTGTTTTACCGCTGCCGGTGGTGTGCCAGATGTAGCCGCCAGCCCTGATGGAACCGTAGTTTTTGTAATTGTGCGCTACGTTGATGCGGCCCAGGATCCGTTCGGTCGCCACAATCTGATACGGACGCATGGCCAGTAGCAGCCTTTCGGAGGTAAAGACACAGTATTTGGTGAGGATGTTCAGAAGGGCGTGCTTGGCAAAGAAGGTGTTGGCAAAGTCCAACAAGTCGGTAATGGGGCGGTTGTTGGCATCGGCCCACCAGGACGTAAACTCGTAGCTGTTGCTGCTCTGCTTCCCTTTGATCGGCTTGCTGGTACCCAACTCTTTGATGTGGGCAAAGCGGGTGGTGTTGCTGTAATACTTGGTGTACGTGCCGTTGGAAATGACAAACAGCTGCACGTACTCAAACAACCCACTGCCGGCCCAGAAACTCTCGCGGCTGTACCGGTCTATCTGATTGAAGGCTTCTTTCAGGTCAACGCCACGCCGCTTCAACTC
>CAZKMY010000043.1:0-8892 GCA_964554085.1 uncultured Pseudomonadales bacterium | reverse complement strand
CATGTTGCATAGCAATACTCAGCCTGAGGTACCGTGTCATCGGGTGGTGGATCGAGTAGGAAGAATTGCTCCTAATTTTGCTTTTAATGGAGCGAGTGAGCAGCGGTATCGATTGGAAGCAGAAGGAGTTCAGTTTGTAGATGAAATACATGTGGATATGAAGCACTACTTTTATAGTTTTTCCAAAAGTATGGAAAGTAATTAAGGTATGGGAAGTACTGACAAAAAACCACTACAAAAAATGTTGTCGATCCAAGATGTGTTGACAAAATATGTGTTGGAAGACAAAGGTGGGCATATTTCACAAGAATTTCAAGATTATGGGTATCGGTTGGCTTGTGATATGGGGGAAGAGAGTCGTAAGGGGATGTATATCCGGCTGGCGAAGACCGTGGATCGAAGTTTGCTCGAACGGGCACGATCGTTTGTGATGGATGCACCAAATGTAACTAATCGCGGGAGGCTGTTTATGTGGGCTCTGGGGCGAATTAAGAAGGGTTTGCCGCTTTCAAAGGAAGAGAAGTAGTACATAACTGAGTAGTCATAATTGTTGAGTCATGAGCCGTATGTTAGAGTGGAGGTATGAAGTCATATCGTGAAGTTTTGGTGTGGTTGGTTTATGCCGGCTTGGTGGCTTGGCGGAGTTTTTCGATGAGTTGGGGGTGGTGGTTGTTTGGGATTGTCTTGGCAGCGTGTTTGTGGTGGATGGATCGGTTATTGTATGTGTGGTGGCTTAAACCATTTGAACAATTATCGATACAGATCCAATACTGGTGGCAGCGGAGAGATTTTCGGGCGGTGGTTCGGCTTTTGAGAGAGCGGGGAAGTGAACAGACGCGGTTAATGTTTCGGAGCGTAGGGTTTGCGTTTGTATGGGTATTTTTGGCGATTTATGTGTTAACTTCGACGGGAAGTGTAACGGCGATGGGAATAGTGATGGGATTAGGATTAGGATTAGCGTGGAACACAATGATGGACTGGAAGGACCCGACTCGTTTGGGTAAGTGGTTTTGTTGGCAAATAAAGCGGCAAATGACTGATAAAGAAGTGAGGATTTTATCAACACTGTATTTGGCAGCTTGGTTGGGAGTGAATGGGCTGCTTGTTTTGAGATGATTTCCACAATTGCTGTTGGTCCGGTTACGTTACATATGTATGGGTTGTTTTTGGGATTAGCGATTGCTGTGGGATGGTGGTGGGCGGTACGTTTGGTACAACGGGTTAAGGGAGATATAGATGATTTTGAGCGGGTTGCTTTGGCGGCAATAGGAGGAGGGATTGTAGGAGCGCGGCTCTATCACGTTGCAGATTATTGGTGGTATTACTCTCAACATGTGAATGAAATATTGTTTTTATGGCAGGGAGGATTGGGGATTTGGGGAGCGATTGGGGGAGGTGTAGTAGGCATCGTGTTGACATGTTGGGGACGCTGGAAGCAACTATTGCTTTATTTGAATGCAATCGCCTCGGCGATGCCATTGGCTCAGGCAATAGGAAGGTGGGGAAATTGGGTAAATCATGAATTGTTTGGTAAACCGACGACATTGCCTTGGAGGTGGTATATTCCTTTTGAATATCGACCTCAGGGAATGGAAAATATTGTGTATTATCATCCGTTATTCTTGTATGAGTCACTTTTATCGCTTTGTCTGTTTTTGGGAATGTGGTGGTTGGAAAGGAAACGCTTATTGAGACGAGGGCAAGCTTTGGGGGGTTATTTGATCGGATACGGAGTAATCCGGTTTGTTTTGGAACCGTTTCGAATCTCTCCTTGGGTTTGGGGAGTGTTTCCGGTTGCGCAACTCATGTCAGTGATGGCAATTGGGATTGGTGGTTGGTGGTGGTGGCGGTGTAGGATATGTTCATGAAACAAACAGTGGTGGTGGTGGGGTTGGTACTATTGGGGTTGTTGGCAAGCTGGTTGATTGCCTCAAAAGCGTTGCTTATCAACCAAAATCCGATAAGAGAACAAGTAGTAACACCTCAACCAAACCCAAAAACGGCACAGCGGGAATTGAAAATTGGGAAAGAGGCATTATTGGTAGAAACAAGACAAACTGAAGCGGAATTAGAATTAGGGCTATCATGGCGCGAGCAATTGGGTGAAAACGAAGGAATGGTGTTTGTTTATCCGGTTAAACAAAAAGTAGCATATTGGATGCAGGGCATGCAGTTTCCGTTGGATTTTTTGTGGGTGGCAGGTGGAAAAGTTGTAGAGATAACGGAATCAATTCCTGCACCGACGAAAGAAAATCCGGTAGTTCGAACAGTGTCGCCGCTAGAGGAAGTGGAGATGGTGATCGAGGTGAATGCGGGGTGGATTAAAAATCATACTATACGAGTCGGCGATGCCGTAGTGTGGCAAAAGCCCTAAAAACAAGGATTGACAAATATACCCCCAGTGGGTATATATAGAACCATTATGGATACTGTTGTTTCTGCGTTAAATCGCATTGAAGGTCAGGTTCGGGGAATCCGAAAAATGTATCAGGAGAAGCGAGGTTGTGATCAGATAGCGCAGCAAATTGCAGCGATTCAGAGTGCGTTGCAGCGGGTAGGGAAAGAGTTATTGATTGCTGAAGCGTCGCAGTGTATCCAAAAAAACGAAGATAAACAAAAATTAACATCTATTATTGATAGTGTGTTAAAAATTAGCTGAATTTTTTTGAAAGGACAATTATATGGCGGCAGTACATTTCTCAGACAGTGATTTTGCAGAAAAAGTTTTAAAGGCAGATAAGCCTGTATTAGTGGACTTCTATGCCCAATGGTGCGGACCTTGTAAGATGGCTGCTCCCATCATTGATGAGTTGGCGGATCAGTTTGCTGATGAGGTATTGGTGGGAAAGGTGGATGTGGATCAAGCACAGGCAGTGGCGGCAGAATACGGGGTAATGAGTATTCCCACAATGATTGTGTTTAAAGATGGTAAGGAAGTAGAGCGAAAGGTGGGGTTTGGCGGTCGAGCTGGAGTTGAGACGCTTATTAAAAAAGTAACCGGGAAATAGTCAGCGTATGGATCAAACTACGCACAAAGTGATTGTGATAGGTGGTGGACCGGCAGCGTGGTCAGCAGCTTTGTATTTGGCGCGCGCTGGAATGAAACCATTGGTGTTGGCGGGTGATAGGGTGGGTGGACAGTTGATGCTCACTACCGTAATAGAAAATTTTCCCGGTTTTCCTGAGGGAATAGATGGATCTCAGCTGGTACTGCAAATGAGAGAACAGGCAGAGCGATTTGGGGCGGAAGTCCGAGAAGAAGTGGTGGTGGCAGTCAATGGTTTTCAAGTTACTACCGATGGTGGGGAATATAGAGCACAGGCGATTGTGATTGCTACAGGAGCTGAAGCAATGTGGTTGAATGTGCCGGGAGAAAAAGAATTGATTGGAAGAGGTGTATCAGCTTGCGCTGTATGTGACGCGGCATTTTTTAGAGGAAAAAAGACATTTGTTATTGGCGGAGGCGATGCGGCCATGGAAGACGCGATGGCACTAACTCGGTTTGCTGAATCAGTGACAATCGTTCACCGGCGAGACAGCTTTCGAGCAAGTAAGGTCATGATTGATAAGGTAACTACAAATTCTAAAGTGACGGTGTTGTGGAACACAACGGTAGAGAAGATTGTTGGTGAGGGACAAGTGACGGGGATAGCACTCAAAAACACTCAGACGGGGGAAACGATCGAACATGCCGCTGATGGTGTGTTTGTAGCAATCGGTCATCGGCCGGCAACGGAATTCTTGAGAGAAACGCTACAACTGGACGATCATGGGTATGTGGCGGTAGCAGGAAATAATCAAGGAGTGGTATATCCGACAATGACGTCAGTTGAGGGAATATTTGCGGGAGGAGATTGTATGGATCCTCGGTACCGGCAAGTGTCAACGGCGGCGGCGTTTGGGGTGATGGCTGCCTTAGACGCGGAGCGATGGTTGGAAACAAAATAACACTATTAATTATTTACAAGGTGGGTTATGCCGACAAAAACAGTTAAAGCAAAAACAGTAAAAACGAAAATCGTTGCGGTGGAACAACCGAAGGAAGAAGTGGTGGTTCAAGGAAAGAAAAGCGTGTTAATTCCTGTATTGGTAGGAGCCATTGTGGTGGCGGCATTTGCTGTGGGGTATTTGTATGGCCGTTTGAGTGTATATGAGTCAGGTAAGGCAGGAACAACCGTTGGGAAGCAGCAAGCCCAGACTGCGACTCCAGAACCTGCTTCGGCGGTTACGATGGAGATGATCAGGGGATTGTTTGCAGATAGTAGCAACATTTCGTTTGGAGATGCGAATAAGAAGGTTTTGTTTGTCGAGTTTTCCGATCCTTCGTGTCCGTATTGTCACATTGCTGCAGGCAAGAACACTGATTTACTGACAGGTCGATTTGCCACAAAGACTCAGGGGGGGAGTTATGTACCGCCCGTACCAGAGATGAAAAAACTGGTAGATCAGGGCAAGGCAGGATATGTATGGGTGTATAGTTTTGGCCACGGAAATGGCGAATTAGCCACTCAAGCCTTGTATTGTGCTAAAGAGCAAAATCGGTTTTGGGAAGCCCACGATTTGTTGATGTCGAGCACGGGGTATACCTTGCTGAACGAAACTATTAAAAATGACGTAACGAAAATTGATGCGATGGTGACTTTCTTAAGCAAGGGATTGGATGGGGCGCAATTGCGAACATGTTTGGAAAGCAAGAAATATGCAACTCGAACTGCGGCTGATCAGCAAAAAGGTGAGACGTTTGGAGTGAATGGAACTCCCGGTTTCTTTGTAAACACAAAGATGTTTGCGGGAGCATATAGCTTTGCTGATATGCAGGCAATCGTAGAAGAGGCGTTGAAATAAACGATTTTGTTTATACATGTAGGGGCGCGGTATCCGCGCCCTTTTTGTTGGGCGGGAGAACCCCGCCCCTACAATACAGATGAAAGACTATTCCGTTTTTAGGGTGTAGGTGCGGGCGAGTGGGAGGGTGAAGGAGAAGGTAGAACCTTTGCCAAGCTCGGATTTAAAGGTGATACTTCCCTGCATGCGCTCGAGCAATTCTTTGATGATAAACAAACCTAATCCAGTGCCGGGAATCCCACGAGCAGCTTCTTCTTCAACTCTAAAGAAGCGGGTGAAGATCATTTTTTGGTCTTTTTCACTGATACCTACACCTTCATCTTTTACGTGAGTAACAAGGGTGTCTTGCACAATTTCATGAGTGACTTCGATTTGGCCTTTATCGGAGTATTTGATGGCATTACTGAGGAGGTTGGAGATGATCTCTCGAAGTCGCTCTTTTTCAGCCATGACAGTAATGGAAGGATTGGCACAGTAATGAATGACGGATAATCCTTTTTGATCGGCAAGGGCGTGGAGATCGCGGATGACTTGATCAATGACTTCGCAAATCGCAATAGGTTTGGTAGAGATAGTGATGTTGGTAGCTTCGGTGCGGGCAATTTGAAGTAAATTATTCAGTAGCGTAATGAGCTGTTGGTTGGAACTGATAACTTGGTTGAGGGACTCTTTTAGATATTCGGGAACTTGGCCGTAGTGACCCTCATTGATGAGGGAGAGGTAGCCGCGCATGGCAGTAACGGGATTT
The DNA here is from genome assembly GCA_964554085.1 of uncultured Pseudomonadales bacterium. GTDB lineage: Bacteria > Patescibacteriota > Microgenomatia > UBA1400 > RBG-16-45-19 > CAZKMY01. The sequence goes on along the minus strand of CAZKMY010000043.1, from coordinate 3,299 downwards.
TTAAGTTCGTGGGTGGCTACATAAATAAACTCGTCTTTTAGTTTGTCATCATGCTCGAGTCGTTCATTCACATCGCGGAGTTTTTGATTGGATCGCTCGAGGTTGTCGAAAAGTTGTTGGTTGTGGGTGCTGACGCGTTCATATTCCCTGGCGTTTTGAATGGCAAAGCCGACTTTGGGAGCAATGGCCTCGAGCACCTTCATGTCTTTGGTAGTGTATTGGTGGTGGGTTGATTTTTCACCCAAGAGCAATAGTCCCAGACAGCTTTCGTTATTGATCAGGGGAACAATGATTTTAATTTGATGCGCTTCTAGTACATGGCGTAGGTGATCTGGATGAATGTGGTGGGCAAAAAATGGTCTCTGGTGAGTAGCGCGGATTAATTCTTGGATTTGGGTGGGTTCGAAGTCGGGCATGGAAGTGAAGCCGTGAAATCGAGTGGTGCGATTGCCGTCCTTATCAAGAATGAGAAAGAGTAGATTAGCGACGTTAAGGTTGACTTCAAATTCTTGGAAAAATTGAGTGGTTAGTCGTTCTAAGGTGAGACTGGAATAGCTAATGGCATTTAGCCGCTTGATAAGGTGGTGAGAATTGTAATCAGCATACGGGAAAAGCTGGCGGATAAGCTCTTCGGTGCCATAACGAATTGGGCTAAAGGAAATGGCAAATAAAAAGGAAAGACAGATCCAGGCGGGGATAAGCCAAGAGACAGGCAGTTGTTGGATCACTAGGTAACTGACTCCCGCATAGAGAATGCCTGCCATGACAGTGGTAACTACATATGAGGTAGTTTTTGTTCCAGTAGCCTCTTGTTGGGCAGCCTGGATGATGCGTGCGACCGAAAAGCGAGGTTCGTGCGGCAACTTTTGAATAGAGATGTCTGAAGTGTTTGGCATATGGGCAGCAAACATTCCCAAATCGGAATGTTTGGTAGGTTCATTATGGCGGAATATCCGTAGATGAGCAAGGAGACTGTGAATACTTGAGATATTTTGGTATATGAGCTTACTCGCTTCACTACTTTTCTTGTTCCACTGCGTTTCCTCATATATCGCGACGTAGTGGTTTGCACCTCTGGTGCAACTTCCACTTCTTCCCGCGGTATAATATACAAATGAATAAATCTGGTGTGACATTTTTATTAACACTGTTGTTTGTTGGGTTTTTCTCGTGTTCGGTTTTTGCGAAGACTGTAATGACTTCACCAACACCGGATGCGACTATAAGCGCTGAAATGATGCAGGCATCGATGAGCGCAACAATGAGCGCGTCGGTAGCAACCGAATCAGCTGTTCGGGTTGAGCCCAAGAGTGATTTGACCCAGCCAACGGGAGAAGTGAAAGGAAGACTGGATCGCTACTTGGATGAACAACATCTTGATTCATTGAATCCAACCAATTTTGTTAGACATATGATTCGGGCAGCGGTAAAACAAGGTGTGCCCGCGAACACAATTGTGTTGGTGCTATTGTTTCCCGTGATTGCAGCGTTGGTGGCGGCGGCACGACACCTGATTGGTTTGAGAGGTTTTGGTATTTATATCCCCGCAGTATTATCTGTGGCATTTGTAGCAACGGGGGTGGTGACGGGAATTGTCTTGTTCTTGGTAATTTTGATTATTAGCACGTATGGGATGAGAATTTTCCGGCGGCTGAAGATGCAATATTTGCCACGAATGGCATTATTATTATGGTTGGTGTCATTAGGGGTATTGGCTACAATTTTTGTGGCTCCCTATATAGGAATTGCCGAGTTGGCAACGATTAATATTTTTCCGATTTTGATTTTGACGCTGTTATCGGAAAACTTTCATGAGGTACAGATGGGGAAGAGTCGCAGAGAAGCAACAGAATTAACGATCGAAACTTTAATTTTGGCCTTGATTTCTGCACTGCTCATTTCACTGGATATGGTGCAGCGATTTGCCCTTTTGAATCCTGAACTGCTGATTGTAGGAGTAGCATTGACGAATATCTTGGTCGGCAAATACGTAGGATTGCGATTTACTGAGTACTTAAAGTTTAGGAAATTGACTCAAGGATAACTTAGAAGAGTAGTGGGTGGTCATTATGGCGATTAAACTTCAACATATTTTAGGGTTGAACGCTCGGAATTACGAATATTTGAAATATAATTCTGCGCAGTCGCGTCGGATTGCTAACTCGAAGTTGTTGACTAAATCTGCGTGTAAAAAAGCCGGATTGTCGACACCTCGACTGTACACCGTTATCCGCAACCAAGCAGATTTGGCAAAGTTTGATTTTGGAAAGATAACTGACAGTTTTGTGGTTAAACCCAATCGAGGTATGGGTGGTAAAGGAATCATTGTGGTGGAAAAACCAGGTAAAACTGCAGGGACTTGGATAACGAGTGAGCGACAAAAAATCACGAATGAGGATATTAAATTACATATTGCTGATATTCTGGAAGGTCGATTTTCGATGCAAGATCTGCCGGACATTGCCTACATTGAGGAGCGGGTACGGATTCACCCGGCATTTACTGACTATGCGTATCATGGGACTCCCGATATTGGGGTGTTGGTGTTTAATCGGATTCCAGTGATGGCTTTTTTGCGTTTGCCGACGAAAGAGTCGGGCGGGCGGGCAAATATGTTTCAAGGAGCGATCGCCTGTGGTATCGATTTGGCGACCGGAACAACGACGTACGCATATCAAAAGAACGATTATATAAAAACATTTCCAGGAACACATAGAAGCTTGAGCGGGATTCAGATACCGGAGTGGGAAGGAGTGCTATTATTGGCAATTCAAGCAGCTGAGGCTGCAGGCTTGGGATATATGCGGGCGGATGTGGTATTACAACCATCTATAAAACATCCCGGGAAAATTATCCCCAAAATTCTGGAACTAAACGCGCAACCGGGTTTGAAAATTCAGTTGTGTAATAAGGTTGGATTACGACGTCGGTTGGAACGAGTGGATGGTCTGGAAGTAAGTACTCCGCAAAAAGGGATTCGAATTGCTCAAGAGTTATTTGCAGGTAGAGCAGCAGCTGTGATACGGGACAGTCTTATTCAGATTCATGTGTCTGAAACTGTTCAGGTATTGGATGGGGAAGGGAAAGAGCATAGTGTGAAAGTTAAGGTGGATACGGGGGCGGATCGGACAAGTATTGATACAGCTTTGGCAGAATCACTGGGTCTATTGAGGCCAGAAAATGTACTGTATGAGGTTGAGGTGGAAAATGCATTGGGAGTGCATCAGAAGCGTCAGGTGGTAGGAATAACGTATGTGTTGGCAGGTAAAGAGATCACAAGTACTGCGAGTGTAACTGAC
>CAZKMY010000042.1:5008-9091 GCA_964554085.1 uncultured Pseudomonadales bacterium | reverse complement strand
GTCTAAGTTTTATTGAACGTTGAGAGTAAGTGTGTGCTTGGCCACTTCAGCATGATTATCATCAGAATAGGTGATGACAATCTTGGCAGTGGTTAAGCTGCCTTTATCGGAAGAAGTAAAGTAGACAGGGAAGAAGGCTCCAGCATCAGATAAAAAGTATCCTGACGCGGCAACTAATTGTAATTTGTCCCCACCTTGTTCAAGGGAAGCATTCCAATTCAAATTCTTGCCATGTTTGTTTTCAATCCATACCCGGAAAGAACCGTTGGGAACAAAATTGACACCAATATTTGCATCATCAGTACTGGTCACATGGACCATTTCCGATACCGTGGAATGAATAATGACATTCACAGTACGTCGCGCCACCACTGCATTCCGTGCACTAAACACGACAGTGAACGATCCGGAGAACAAAGGACTTTGATCCGTGCTCATGGTACCCACCGACACGGTAGCTGTACTATTGGCGGCAATGGATCCTGTCACTTCATTCGTACCATTCACATTGATGGGATATTGTGCTGATTGAGTCTGGTCCAATTTAATATACCAAAGTACTGCTTCGGCAGATTTATTCGTCAAAGTCAGCGTGGCATTTTGACTCTGCCCTGGGAAATTGGTGACCTCTAATTTATTAAAACTAATGTCGTATAAATTTGCCGTATCCTCTGTTTTCTTTTGTGTCTGTGTGGTAGTGGCACCCAAGACAGCCCCTTTCTTTGGCGCAGCCGAAACCGTGGCGACAGCACTACTTGTTGCTTCAGGAACAGGGGTGGCAAAATCGCGCACAAAAGGAGTGGGGGAAGGTGAAGGGGCAACTGTCTTTTTCTCAAATGGATTCGTTAGCTGACATCCAGCCAAAACCAGAGAACATACACCTACGAGTAATGCAGTTTGTAACTTTGACATAACTTCCTTCTTAATCAGGGCAAGAAAACAAGTAACGTATTATTATGGGTTATTCTATCACATCTGGTCAAGAAAATGGATGAAAAAAACGGGTGGGACTTGGTTGAGCGGTGAAGAGAAGAATAAATGATTCAGTCATAAAGACCAAACCTAACTCTCCTCGCTTTCAACCAAGCCCCCATGCACCGTCTTCATCACCAATAGACTAATTCACTTTTTAGTAGTGATATCCCACTAAACTGAACTAGTCATCAATGACAATAAAACTACTACTTAAGATCAGGATTTATTGACCACCGGTTCGATGATCCAAAGAAACGGGTGAACGGTTCATAATTGCCGGCCGGTTGGATTTTCTTTTCTGCAACTTCATCCCAGCTAAATGGACCGTTTCCCCACAAGCCATCAAACACAAAAATTATTCTCCCACGGGGAATATTATCTATCATATATATATCCCCAAACGGAACTGCTTCATGCCACATCTCTGTCCATACTAACGAAATAGGGTCCTGGACTGACCACATTGCCGTTACCGGCTTGCCAAAGAACTGAGTTCTCCATAAACCTGTTTCATATCCCTTTGGAGGTTCCCAACGATCCTTTACCCACGTGTAAGTACCGCGATGATAGGTTCCGTCAGCAGATCGGGTGAGTTCCCAATAGTGAGCACAATCATTTTGACTTCCAGACACATCTACTGCGAATTCATCGCCGGGCTTGGGCAACACATCAGGAATGTATATACCTCCGCTGCTTCTGTCACATTCTGCTTTTTGTTCTTCGGAAAGATCTGCGAAGACAAAATTACAGCGAGGGGCAACAGCTGCAACCGGTGGTTTTGTTGGAATTACCGTCGGTTCTTCGGTGGGTTCTACTGTCGGTTCTTCAGTGAGTTCCTCAGTCGGAGTGACAGTTTTGGATGGTTCCTCCGTCGGAGTATCAGTGGGCGGCACGGGAGTTGTTGCGGTAACTGTCGGTTCTGTTGGAACTGGAGTAGTTGGACTCACCGTTGGTATTTTGCAGCCTGGGATCTTCTTTGTATCTGTTTGAGATGAAGCACTACAGACTGTCCCGTCGTTCTTATCAACCACAGTTACACTTCGACTGCGTGACTTCGTGCAGGTTGATAGATCCTCATTCCATCCGGACCATTCACCATATATGGTTTTCGTACTACCAGGCTCGCACGGGATATAACAGGCTTCTGCAGATTGGGTTGGTGGGGTGATTAAAAATAGGGCGGCCACAATGATTGACGCCACTAACCCACCAATCAACCATAAAAAAACACGTTTCAATTTTTTCATCTTCTAGCTCCATAATTGTGGCGCAGATAGAACATAGGTGGTGTATAGCGATACCGTGTAGGCACGGCGAAGGACAAGTCCTTCACAACAATATAAAAAATGTCTCCTTCCTAAGTAGTTTGGTAAAGTGCATTTCGAACAAACTTTTACGTATGTTCCTCGAGATTATAACATATAGTAATCTTTATAGGGTAATAGATGATTTCTTTTGAAATAATCATCAGATACGAAAAAAGCACCATGTAAAGGTGCTTTTTATGTACAATGCTTTGCGATGTAAAAATTAGTTTAATTTTGCAGCAGGTGAAGCGGGGGGTTGTTGATCAAATGACTGTCGATTTCCTTGTCGTCTATCCTGACGATCCTGAAACCGTCCATCATTTCGATTGCCAAAACCTGGCCGATTATCTTGCCACTGCATTATCGGTGGAATAAATGATCGATGTTTTTGGTATTCCATACCACCCACAAAACAAAGAATACCTACTACGGCAGAAATAATAATCACGGGGACAGAGGGATGTGCTTTAATAAATTGAATCATATCCATATCCTAATCAATCAACCTGAGAAATATCTGAACAATTATGCCGACACTTTTGTGGGATGGAGAGGAAACTTCATGACAAAAGTCGAGCCCTTACCCAAAGCACTTTTTAGAGTAACAGTTGCATGATGTCGATCCAAAATCTGTTTAGCTATTGATAGCCCCAAACCGTATCCATGTACAGTTTGAGAAGTACGGGATGCGTCTGCGCGGAAAAACCGGTCGAAAACATGGGGGATATCTGCTTCAGCAATACCTTGGCCTTGATCAGCGATGGATGCAATTAAAAATCCATTTTGTTGCTTTGTATTCACCACAATTTCGGTTTTTTCTCCACTATATTTAATCGCATTATCCAAAAAGATTACAAACAATTCCGTAAGTGAATCTACATCACCCACGACGGACTGTTTTCCTACTTTGCTTTGAATCGAAATATCTTTCTGTTTTGCAAGCGGAGTAATTTTTTTAATAGCCAAAGCCAAGGGTTCATTAATCGGTAATGGACTCATCTGCACCACATGATTCGTTTGTGGGTACCGGGTCAAAGTAATTAAACCATCGGTCAGAGATTGCAACCGATTCACTTCCTCCAAATTACTTACGATGATCTCTTTTGCTTCCGAAAGTGAGAGTGCTTTATCTCTCAAAGCCACTTCAATCTCCGATTTTAATGCCGTGAGTGGTGTCCGCAATTCGTGCGACGCATCAGTAATAAATCGTGATTGATCATCCATCATCAGTTGAATTGGTTTGAGTGTTTTTCCTGCCAGAAAATAACCCAAGGTCCCTGCAACGGCCAGAATTCCCACATTGATAAAGGCCAAAATTGAAATAAGTCTGTTTTTTGTTTCTTCAATCAGCTCGGGGTCGATAATGACAAGTTTGGTAACCACACCATTATTTTCCACAGGTATGAGCAAAGGGGGACCGTTGGGAACTCTCCCCTCAATCCGCATTCGTTGCATTCGTTCCACCCGATCCAATTCGCTTGTGAGTACTCTGAAAATCACTGCACTAAAAGCCAAACTGATGACCATAATAATCAGGGAGTACCACAGTGTTAACTTAATTCGTGCCGAACGGAACATTACTTTTCCTCAGCCAGCTTGTAGCCAAATCCCTTAATGGTATGAATGAGTGATTTACTTTGACTAAAGGGCTTATCAATTTTAGTACGTAAATACCCGATGTACACTTCAACCGTATTTGGCAGCACATCCGCATCATAATTCCACACATGATTAATAATTTGATCTTTAGTCACGATTTGATTTTTATGTCGCATCAAATACTCCAGCAGAGAAAATTCAC
>CAZKMY010000042.1:0-4998 GCA_964554085.1 uncultured Pseudomonadales bacterium | reverse complement strand
CTCCCGTGTAACCTCAAAAGTACTTGGATTTAATTCTAGGCCCGCCAGTGAGAGTGTAGTTTCCACCGTCTGCGGGGGTCGGCGTGTCAGTGCGCGAACTCGGGCCAACAACTCCTCAAAGGCAAACGGTTTGGTTAAATAATCATCCGCGCCCGCATTTAGGCCATCCACTTTATTTTGCAATTGTCCTTTTGCGGTCAAGATCAAAATGGGAGTATGAATTTTCTCCTCACGCAGTGTTTTGCATATAGTCACCCCATCCATTCCTGGAAGCATTACATCCACGATTAATGCATCATATCCGCCCGATTCAGCCATGTCATAGCCACTATCCCCGTCATACGCCACATCCACCACAAAACCTTCTTGTTCAAATCCTTTTTTTATGGAATGAGCGATTTTATGTTCGTCTTCAACAACGAGAAGTTTCATATAGTACCAAAAGTATACGCCATGAGCTGAAATATAGCTGAGAAACCCGATACTTGAATACGTATCAGTGTACTAGTACAATACAACCATGTTAGCTCAATTACTCCACCAGCAATCAAAAACCGAGGAGGTTCAAAACCTACTTGTTGGTTTATGTACTCCCTCCGAGTTATTAGAACTTGATCGTCGCCTCAAGATTATTCAAATGCTGAAAGCTGGAGTATCACAACGTGATATTGCAGAGAAATTACACGTCGGTATTGCCACGGTTACTCGTGGTTCTCGAGAATTACACCTTGGTCGATTCACACAGGTTACACCCGATGCTCATGCTTGGCGTGGCTCCCCTGACTAATTTCTAGAGGGGTCATTTCGTGTATCTACACATTAACTCCCTTCTAGGGAGTTTTTTATTTTTCATGAATCAAACGTTACAATACAACTAATCGAAAGGAATATTTTATGATCAAGCGAGTTTTTTCAGGCAGTCGAGCGACTGGGAGATTGCATTTAGGCAACTACCTCGGCGCGGTCAAAGGTTACATTGAACTACAAAACAATCCAGAATTGGAATGCATCTATATGGTGGTGGATTTACACACTATCACCACGCCTTACGATCAAAAAAATCTAGCCGAGTCTACCCGGGGCATTATCATTGACTATTTAGCCGCCGGTTTAGACCCAGAAAAAGCCATTATTTCTGCTCAATCACTTATCCCTGAGCACACCTATTTATCACATCTTTTTTCGTCCGTCATGTCAGTCGCCCGCATGCAGCACTTGCCTACATTTAAGGATAAAGTCAAACAACATCCTGATAATGTCACCATGGCCCTGTTAAATTATCCCGTTCTTATGGCCGCAGACATTTTGGTATACAAAGCAAGTTTAGTACCAACCGGGATTGATCAAGAACCCCACATTGAAATTACCCGGGAAGTGGCCAGAAAAATGAATGATACCTATGGGACAACGTTCCCTGAACCTCAACGATTTACGACCAAAGCAGAATATGTTCCCAGTATCAAAGGTGAAGGAAAAATGAGCAAATCCGTCGAAGGGAGCGCGATCGAACTTACGGATGATTTGGAGACAATCAAAAAACGTTTGGCTGGGGCACCCACCGACAGTGGCAAGGGAGACACTATTCCTACAGCTGGCGGAGTTGCCAATCTGTTGACATTGGTGGAAATGTTTGAGGGAAAGTCTCGACGACAAGAATATGAATCCCTCTATACTTCATCCGGAATTCGGTACGGTGATTTAAAACAAGAATTGGCTGAAAACATCTTTAAAGAGCTGGAACCCATTCAAGAACGACACCGCCACTTCACCACCAATCCACAGTTGGTCGATGCCATCATTGATAAAGGAGCAGAACAGGCTCGTGAGATTGCCAAAGCGACACTGCAAGAAGTAAAAGATGTCATGGGCTTTATTCATCGATGAAATACAAAAAAGCTGCCTTAGGCGGTACCTTTGATCGGTTTCATGCAGGTCATGAACAGTTGTTACGTACCGGATTGTCCGTTGCTGACCAGCTTGTCATCGGGATCACCAAACCACAACTAACCGCATCAAAAATCCTGAGCCAGTTGATTGAGCCATATGATCAACGAGTTGCCAATGTTCAGCAGGCGTTAATTCAGCTCGGAGCCAATCAGCGTGCGGATATAGTTCCATTGGATGATGTGTACGGGCCCACCATAACCGACCCCACCATCGATGTGCTTATTCTTTCCCCTCAGACCAGATCTGGTGGCGATCAAATTAATATTAAGAGACGAGAAAATCAACTTCCCCCCTTACCGATTATTGAAACAGAAATGGTTAAAAACGAAGCCGGCGAACATCTCTCATCTACTCAAGTTCGAGAAGGGTTTGTTACTCGTTCGGGTAGAGCGTATCGCCACCTGTTTAATCATGATGTTGTATTCTCCCCTACAATGTTAAGCCAATACAGCCAACCACAGGGAGAACTTCTCTCACCAGAAATGATCACTCTGGAGTTGCTTAAAACATGTACGTCCATTTGGCTTGTTGGCGACACGGTAACTCATTATTTCCTCGATCAAGATCTTCCTTTTGATGGAGCTATTATTGACGGGAAAACTAAACGCGATCAAGTGGTGCCACCTCCTCCTCAAACCATTTCATTGACAGAAACCAACCCCCCTGGAATTATTTCCGCCTCAGTTGTTGCGGCTATTGAGACGCTTCGCGCCACCTACTCGTCTCCACTCATCATTAAAGTCGAAGGGGAGGAAGATTTACTTGGCTTTATTCCTTGTCTCTTAGAACCGTTAAACAGTGCAGTATTCTATGGACAGCCTGACAAGGGAATTGTTATGATACGTTTGACTGAGGCAGTAAAACTACGGCTAGCTCGCAGTATCGATCCGCAGTTTAATTGAAAGGACGATGGTATGAGACGATTGTATACAACCACATTGCTTATTATTTCGGCAGGGATAATCTTGTCTGGATGTAGTTTTGCTGATCTGTTTTCCAAACTAGCCACTTCCAACTTAGAGCAAGGAGCTCAAGAAGAGTACGCGCAAAGTAAAATCATTGAAGCAAAACAACAGCGAATTGAACAAAAAAAACAACAATTTGATCGATGGGTTGAATTGAAAAATGTGAATGAATCAGCTAATTATGTTGCCTTTGCATTCTTAAAACAAAACGGCGAATCAACACAAATTGACATCGAAGCCATGTTGCCCAACCCAGATCATCAGACCTACGAAGTGTGGGTACGGGGCAAAAACTTACAGGACAAAATCAGTCTAGGATTACTTAAATTTAATCAAACTGACGATTATGGTTTAAGTTACTCGGGGAAAGTCGATAACCTTGACGACAAATCCATTCTCATTAGTCGAGAGGCTGATTTAAACGATAATAAAATTGAAACCATCATAATGACGACCTCACTTAACGCGACGCCTGCCTCACCCGCTGCTGTTCAAAAATAGATAGAATTCTCCGTTTGACAACTAGCACTCACTAATATAAACTGCTAAAAATGCACAAATTATCCTGAGGTTTTTAACGAAATAATATGGCAATCGTTCTCGAGAAATCAAACGAAACCGCAGATATGATGCCGTTGGCCGCTATCCGCGAAGGAGTTATTTTCCCCCATGTTGAAATGGTGCTTACGTTTGGCCGTAATAAATCTATTGCGGCGGTCAACGAAAGCTTTGGCACCACCAAACAAATTGTCTTTGTATCTCAAAAAAAGACGTCGATTGCCGATCCAAGCAGTAAAGACTTGTATGATATCGGTGTTTTGTGCGACATTCAGCGGACGTTGGTGACCAACGAAGAGGTTAATGCGCTCGTTCATGGACTACATCGTGTAAGGGTGACACATATAGATGAATCGGGGCCTTTCATGCGCTGCCAATATGAAGCAATTCCCTCCGATGAGCCAGAAACTCCTGAAACCGAAGCACTCGCCAAGCATGTGTTGGGAGAATTTAAAAAAGCTGTCAATTTAGGAAAAAGTGTTGAATTTTTAAATTTCATGAAGCTGATGTCGGGAGTAAGTGCCAATGAGCTTGCCGATCAAGTTGCTGCCACACTTGATATTACCACCCAGCAAAAGCAGAAAATTCTCGAGCTTCCCAGCGTAAAGGAACGGTTAGAAGCAATTTTGCAACACCTGGTAAAAGAAGTAAATGTATTAGAAATTGAAAAGAATATATCCACCAAAACCCAGAAAAAATTTGATCAAAATATGCGTGAAGCTGTACTTCGGGAGCGATTAAAAACCATTCAAAACGAATTGGGTGAAGATTCCGATGAGGAACAAGATTTGAAGGATTTCAAGAAAAAAATTGCCGCTGCCGGCATGCCAAAAGATGTCAAAAAGAAGGTTATGCAAGAGTTGGGACGGTTCTCTCGCCTGAGTGTTCACAGTCCCGAGTATGGGTACATTCGTAGTTGGCTCGAAACAATTGTGGATATGCCCTGGAATAAACGCAGCGAAGATAAAGTATCCATTCCCGAAGCTCAAAAAGTACTCGACACAGATCATTATGGTTTAGAGGAGGTTAAAGAGCGGATAATCGAATATTTATCTGTTCTACAACTCAAGCGGTCGGTAAAAAATAATAAAAACAACCAAATGCCGACAATCATCTGCTTCTCAGGTCCGCCAGGAGTAGGGAAAACCAGTATTGGTAAAAGTATTGCTCGGGCACTAGGGAGAAAATTTATCAAAGTTTCTCTTGGTGGCATTCGTGATGAGGCGGAAATTCGAGGTCATCGCCGCACCTATGTTGGTGCTATGACGGGGCGGATTATTCAAGGTATTCGCGATGTGGGTACAAAAAATCCCGTGTTTATGCTTGATGAAATCGATAAATTAGGAGCAGATTATCGGGGAGATCCTTCAGCTGCGCTACTTGAAGCGCTTGATCCCGAGCAAAATCACGAATTTTCCGATCACTACTTAGAAGTCCCCTTTGATTTATCAGAGGTAATCTTTATTACCACCGCCAACGTATTAGATACCATTCCTCCTGCGTTATTGGACCGATTAGAGGTAATTGA
>CAZKMY010000041.1:0-9485 GCA_964554085.1 uncultured Pseudomonadales bacterium | reverse complement strand
ACTCATCTTGACACATAATCTGCTAATATGGTATAAACTAGATAATGTATTTATCCCATATTAAGAATATGATTACAAAATACCTCAATCATCAGATACAAACAAGATTAGAAGACAAGCTACAACAGCTCAATTCAAAGCGACCTTTACCACCTGAAGTGGTAAAAAAACTCAATGAGCAATTTGCGTTGGAAATGACATATAACTCTAACGCTATCGAAGGTAACTCTTTAACTTTAAAGGAAACAGCGTGGGTAATTCAGGATGGACTAACGATTAAGGGGAAGCCCATGAAGGATCATTTAGAGGCAAGAGATCACTATGCCGCACTTTCCTACTTATATGAGCTTATTGAGCATGACACCCATCAAACTGTTTCAGAAGTTTTAATTAGAAATGTTCATCAATTAGTAGTACGAGAGACTGAACAGCAAACAGCAGGAATTTACAGATCTGGCAATGTTATGATTACTGGCTCAGACCACAAGCCTCCAGATGTTAGTACTCTACCCGGTCTCATGCGCGATCTTATCCGCTGGATTGGATCTAATCAAAGGAAGCTTCACCCTGTAGAGTTAGCTGCAATTGTTCACCATAAACTCGTTTCAATTCATCCATTTTTTGATGGCAACGGAAGAACAGCTAGAGTTGTAATGAATCTGCTTTTATTGCAGCAGGGTTATCCGCTGGTTATAGTTCTTAAAAATGATCGAAAAAAGTATTATCAGGCATTAAGTAAAGCTGATCATGGAGATTACACCACATTTGTTCGTTTTACTGCCCAAGCAGTCGAGCGTTCGTTGAACATGTACCTAAAAACAGTCGCTCCATCCACCAAGCAATCGGAGAAATATCTTCCACTATTTGAGATAGCCAAAACTACCCCATATTCTGGTGAGTATCTAAATTTACTAGCACGAACTGGCAAGATAGAGGCTTATAAAGAAAAGAGGAATTGGGTGACAACGCAAAGCGCAATTCAACGCTATATACATGAGCGAGAGCGACAAAGAAAAATTTAGCGAATTAGGCCCATTGGGTCTGGAACCTTTTTCCTCTGGAAAATGATACAAAAAAATCCAGGACTATTTTGTTAGCCTGGATTTGATGTTTGTGAGCCCACTGTCTCACAGGTGGAACCCGTTTTTGACAGTGTATTGAAGACGTATTATAAACTGCGCGAGCTTGGCGTCCAAGAGGTAAATGGGAAAATTGTCTATATCGACGATATGGAGGTAAAAGAATGAATTCGCATACCTCATCACTTCACGACGAAAAGACGTTTTATAAAGCTTTCTTAAGAGATCTAGTGTATTGCAAAGAAGAAGTCATTATCGAGAGTCCATTCATCACATCTGAGCGAATGAAAACGCTTTGGCCAATCATTCGAAGGCTTCACTCTCAACAGGCTAAGATCTACATTATTACTCGCGATCCTACATCTCATGATGAAGGTTATGAAAATCAATCAGAAAGAGAGATTGAGGTATTAGAATCCTTGGGAATCCAGGTTTTATTGTGTAAAGGTAATCATCATCGTAAATTAGCCATTATTGATCGAGATATTCTCTGGGAAGGGAGTTTGAATATCTTATCTCAAAAGCACAGCAGAGAGATTATGCGTCGCCTTTCAGGCGGCGGCTTCGCCGAGGGTATGTTTCGATTCATACACTACGAGAAATATATATGACAGTGATATATTTCGACTCATGTGTTTGTTGTGTTGTACCCGTAGAGTGCTTATTGTAATAAAAGCATTCAACTGGTATGATTTCCTAATAAATTACCCGTGGAGTGCTTATTGTTAAAAAATCTATTGACGGGTACGATTAAGTTATGAGAATCCATTTTTCAAATCAAGGTAATCTGAGAAATTTCCGGAGTTTTACTAGGTCGCTCGATTTGACGAACCCAGAAGAATTAGAAATATCAACTCATGATAAATGGGTAACTGTTCATCCCGCAAACTTAGTTCTAGCTGCATCTTTGGCAATTCAAGCAGGTAGAGAAAACACAGAAATTGTTGGGAATATTCCTGATACTGGCAGATATTTGGATCGGATGGGACTCTATGGGCTAACCAAAACCCCCTCCCCCTTTAAATATCACCAAAAAGAAGAAGCTGGACGATTCATACCAATTAAGGTTATAAAGTCCGCACAAGATCAATCTCGTTTTGTTACTGATATTATTCCTTTATTACATTTATCAGAAAATAACGCCACAGTAGTTAAATATGTTATCGGTGAATTAGTACGTAACGTACTCGAACATTCGTATGCAAAGGACGGTGCCATTGTAGCTGCTCAATACTATAAAAAAACGAACCGTGTTAGTGTGGGCATTTGTGATACAGGAATTGGAATTTGGAAGAGCATGAACACTCATTGGCACCCAAAAAACGATATTGACGCTATTAGTTTAGCTCTAACACCGGGAATTACTGGCACCACTCGCAAGGAAGGTGGAACATCTGAAAATGCTGGTGCCGGATTATTTTTTATTAAATCAATTGCTAAGATTACACGCAATTACTTCGTAATCTATAGTGGAAGTGCTGAATATACGCTTTTAAAGTACCCCAAACGTGTAAAGGGTTCTCCAAGATTGTATGCTGATCCAAACAGAGATCCACATAGTAGTGCTAATGATTCGCAATTCTTTCAGGGTACATTAGTAGCAGTTGATATTTCACTCAATGAAACACCTGAATTTAATAATTTATTAAGTAGTATTGGCAAAGTCTACGATGATGCCATTCGTGACCGTAAACGAAGCAAGTATAAAGAGCCTAGATTTATATGAAAAAGATTATTAAACTTTCTCAATTAGTAAATGATTTTGCCGAAAATAAAGATATTGCTAAAAAAATTAGAGTTGAAAAAATTATTCCTGCTTTAACGAGCGGTGACGAGGTGGTATTGGATTTCAGCGGTGTTAACGGTGCTACGCAATCATTTATACATGCTCTTATAAGCGACCCCATTCGCAAACTAAAAAATGTTGCTTTTGACAATCTGGTTTTTAAAAATGCAAACGATAACATTCGAGAAATTATTTCAATAGTCTACCGATATATGCAAGAAAGTCTGGATTGAATTAATGGATTATATCGGGTTAAAGTAAAGACAAAGAACCCATCCCCATTGGGTCTGGAACCTTTTTCCTCTGGAAAATGATACAAAAAAATCCAGGACTATTTTGTCAGCCTGGATTTTGTTCTTTGTGAGCCCGGTGGGACTCGAACCCACGACGCACAGCTTAAAAGGCTGTCGCTCTAACCGACTGAGCTACGGGCCCAAGAAAATGGGCATCTTCATCATGAAGACAATGTATTATACCCAGAGAATCTGACGGTGACAATAATTAGGCGATTATTTAATGCCGACTAACTCAACTTCGAAAATAAGACCGGCATTGGGAGGAATTACGCTACCAGCACCTCGGGAACCATACCCCATAGATGAAGGGATGGTCAACTTCCGTTTACCTCCAACTTTCATACCCACGACACCTTTATCCCAACCTTCAATTACCTGCCCTACACCAATTTGAGTTTCAAAAGGTTGATTTCGATCATATGAACTATCAAATTTGGTGCCATCAAGCAACGTGCCGGTATAGTTTATAACTACAGTATCTCCGCTCTTGACTGCTGATCCTGTACCTTCAACTGTATCTTCAATTTTTAGTTCAGTTACATCCATAGGAATATCTTTCTTTGCAGTGATTGATTGATTGGTATTTTTGTTCATTGCTATCTGATTTTGCTTATAGGCATCAACCACAATACTGCCTAAAAGAAAGACACTCATTGCAATGAGAATAGCGGTAATAGTTTTAGTCATCATTGTAAATTATATGACACCTTTCACAAACCGCAATGTATTTATCAGCAGCTCCAACGTCAATCGTGCGTTTACCTCCTCTCGTCCGCTCACTATGTCGCGCGATTGAACCGCACTTTTGGCATACTGAGAAGAGTTCAACACTTTCATCGGCGAGTCCTTGTAGCGCGGGCATAGCGCCAAAGGGTTGACGTTTGTAGTCATACATAAGTCCAGCGGCATACACATCAATACCCCGACTGAGTAATTCTTCGACGATTAAGGTGATTTTATTTTTTTCAAAGAATTGCGCTTCGTCTATGATAACTTTATCTGCTTTTCTTCTTTGGATAAGTGAGACGACATCTTCAACCGATTCACCATTAATAACAATGGCATTACTCGTGCGATGGTCATGACTATGAATCTCTTCCTTACTATTGTATCTGGCATCGATAATTGGTTTAATAGTGATGACCTTAAAACCCATGTTGGTAAAGACTTCAACCATCGCTACCAGTTTTCCCGTTTTTCCCGAGAACATTGGACCGCTGATAACCGTTAATGAACCTTTGGGTTTTGGCATGAGTTAATTCTACCTGTCATTTATGTTTACGCAACTTTATCGCTATTTAGGAACGTATAAAAAATACCTTTTGGTATGTTTTTCTTTGGTACTTCTGGAGGTGGTGGGTGAAATGACAATTCCCCTCTTGATGGCTCGGATTGTAGATGCAGGAATTCCTCGTGGTGATATGAGACTCATTATTGCTACGGGAATTGTAATGGTTGTTATTGCACTCGCTTGTATTGCTTTAGGTGTTTTAAATATGTGGTTTTCCGCTAAGGCAAGCCAAGGATTTGCTGCTAATATCCGAAAGGCTTTGTTTGAGCGAATTTTAACGTATTCCTTTGTAACGATTGATCAGTTTAGTACGGCATCCCTCGTGACACGCCTCACCAATGATGTGACCCAGTTACAGAACACCGTCATGATGATGTTGCGTATTCTTCTTAGGGCCCCACTTATGTTGATTTGCGCAATGATTTTTGCAGTCAGTATGAATGCTCGATTATCGGTAATTATTTTTGTTTCAGTTCCCTTACTCATACTTTGTATTCTCTTGATTATTAAAAAAGCCGAAAAGCTTTTTGGATTAATGCAACAGCGTTTAGATGATATGAATACACGACTTCAAGAAAATTTAATTGGTATTCGCGTCGTTAAAGCATTCGTGCGTGAACAATTTGAAACTAAAAAATTTGATCAGGTAAATCGATCTCTCCTTTCATCTGCCACAGACGCAGGAAATTTGGTGAGTGTCATCATGCCTCTTATGTTTCTCATTCTCAATGGTGCGACTGTGGCGGTTATTTGGTTTGGTGGGCATATGGTAGGAAATCACCTGATTGGAACGGGGTCACTGGTTAGTTTTATTAGTTATTTAATGCAAATACTCATTAGCATCATGATTTTTTCTATGATTTTTATGTTGATTGCCCGGGCAGAGGCTTCTGCCAGACGTATTATAGAAGTCCTGCAAACTCATTCAGATATCGCAAATCCAATCACGCCCGTTTCGAAGCACATCACGAAAGGTCGCATTGAATTTGACCATGTTCACTTTCGTTATCCCACTGACAAAGACGGTTGTGACGTATTATCTGATATTTCTATGATGATTGAACCAGGCAGGGTAATTGGCATAGTGGGAGGAACTGGTTCCGGCAAAACAACATTATTACATTTAATTCCCCGTCTTTTTGATACCACTCAAGGAAGAGTGATAATTGATGGGATTCCTGTAACTCAGTATCGATTGGATACGCTTAGACGGCAAATAGGTATGGTATTACAAAAAAATGTACTATTTTCTGGCACAATTCGGGATAATTTGTTGTGGGGAAATGAATTGGCAACACTCACAGATATTGAAAAAGCATGTAAATTAGCTGCTGCCGATACGTTTATTCATGAATTTTCTCTTGGATATGACACCGTACTTGGGCAAGGAGGAGTTAATCTTTCGGGAGGACAAAAACAACGTATATGCATCGCCCGAGCACTTCTAAAACAACCAAAGATTTTATTGCTTGATGACAGTACGAGCGCAGTGGATACCGCAACAGAGACAGTAATTCAAAAGACATTTCGCCAAGAATTATCAGATAGTACCGTGCTTCTTGTAGCTCAAAGAATTAGTTCAGTAAAAGAAGCAGATGCCATTATGGTTATCGATGATGGGAAATTGGTTGCATTTGGAAATCATGAAACACTTAAAAAAACGAGCCCCATATATCAAGAGATCTGTTTATCTCAACAAGAAGGATTAGGGGGATAGATGAGAGGTCCGGGACAAAAGAGTTTTGAGAAACCAAAACATGTATTAAAAACCAGTAAACGTTTGTTTGCATACATTGGAAAACAGTGGAATTTGCTTTTGGTTGTTATTATCATGCTTGTTCTGTCTTCGGGAAGTTCCTTAGTTGGTTCATATTTTTTAAAGCCTTTGATTAACGACTATATTGTTCCCGGAGATTTTAAGGGATTGTTTAGAGGTCTATTGGTGTTGGCTGTTGTATATAGTGTCGGCGTTGTAGCTACATTTATTCAGACTAGGCTTACAGTTCGAATAACCCAACGTATTGTATCTACATTACGACACGATTTATTTTGTTCACTTCAACGCCTCAAATTAGAATACTTCGACACACATGCGCATGGTGAATTAATGAGTCGGTTTACAAATGACGTCGACACGATTCAAATGATGTTGGACCAAGGTTTAGTTCAGTTACTGTCTGGATTGTTACTCTTTGTAGGCTCATTAATCTTAATGTTTGTTATTAGCCCATTATTGTTTTCTATTTCGTTGATATTAATTGTCATCATGATTGGATTAAGCGGAAAAATTGGCAATACGAGCAGAATATATTTCATGAAACAGATGAAATTAACCGGTGAACTAAATGGATATATTGAGGAGGCAATAACTGGATTAAAAGAGATTACGGTTTTTGGTCATGAGTCGCAGTCTCAACAGGTGTTTGATCGCCTTAACGAGGGGTATCAACAAACATCGACCCGTGCAAACTTTTCTGTTGGCATGATTATGCCCATAATGAACAATTTAAATAATGTATCTTATGCTGTTATTGCAACAGTGGGTAGCATTCTGACATTTCAAGGGCATTTTACCGTTGGATCTTTGGTTGCTTATCTTCAATATTCTCGACAAATTGGCCAACCTATCAATCAAATTACTAATCAGCTTAATAATGTACTCGCTGCATTGGCAGGAGCGGAACGTGTGTTTGAGGTTATGGATCAACAACCAGAAGTTGATATGGGGAAAACTGAGTTGCATGCACTTGACGGAGAATGGGTGTGGAAAAGTGTCAAAACGAATGGTGATGTCCAGATGACTCCCCTACGCGGAGATGTTCGTTTTGATAAGGTTACTTTTGGCTATGAATTAGGAAAACCTGTTCTCGAGGATATATCCTTGTTTGCAAAACCAGGGCAAATGATTGCTTTTGTTGGTTCTACTGGTGCGGGGAAAACCACCATTACACAACTCATCAATCGATTTTATGAAATTCATCAGGGCATGATTACATATGATGGTGTTGCAATTTCGGCTATCACTAAAGAAAGTTTGCGCCGTTCTTTAGGCATGGTATTACAAGATACCCATCTTTTTAATGGAACGGTGATGGAAAACATTAGATATGGTAATTTACTCGCAACTGACGAAGATTGTATTAAAGCAGCAAAAATGGTTGGTGCTGATTCATTTATCAGTCGTCTTCCTCATGGGTACATGACAGAGATTAATGCTGATGGAGTAAGTCTGTCTCAAGGTCAGCGCCAACTAATTGCGATTGCACGGGTATGTGTGGCAAATCCCCCTGTTATGATTCTTGATGAAGCTACAAGTTCTATTGATACTCGTACTGAACGACTCATTGAGCGTGGATTAAAAACGCTTATGAAAGGGAGAACTGTATTTGTAATAGCTCATCGATTGTCGACTGTGAGAAATGCAGACGCTATTTTAGTTATCGAACACGGAAAAATAATTGAACGTGGGAGTCATGAGGAATTGTTGGCTGCCAAAGGGGCTTATTACCGACTATGTACTGGGGCAACTACTTTAGACTGATGACTCTTTTGTTCCAGATATAGTGTGAGTTTATACCAGCGTTGAGTAGTGTTTTCTAATTTTCGATAATGCAAGATATATGGAATAAGGAGACAGATTAGAAGAAGTGCGAGTATTCCTAATAATAGAGACGGACGAAGTAAAAGTATAGATATAACAAGAACAGTAATAATGGCTACGGTGAGTGTAACGAGTAGATGAATCAACCGTTCTCGTTCAAGGTGATAGAAATACATTTGATGGAGTTGAAGTTCTTGATTCCAATCGTGTGATTGTGGATCACGTTCAAGTAGTTGGTATGTTTTGGTTTCGTGATCAAATAAATCTTGAAGCATATATCTACTATATACCCGTCATGAGATTGATTTCGTCACGATACATTCCGGAATGAAAGGATATCGTGTCAAGTGATTTTAAAGGTGTCTGGCGGACCATTATTCCCCGAATGAATCGTTCAGATTATGCTGTCTGGATGAAGACTATCCACAACTCTCTGTCATTTGATACGTCTGATGTAGCTCGGTTTAGGCTCCATGTGCTTGATCATTACTTCCTCTATGGATGGAAGAGTGCTGTTGATGCCTTTGGAGTTAAGAAGAGTACACTGTATGACTGGAAAAAGGTCTATGAGCAATCTCTTAAACGACTGGATAGTTTAATTCCTCATACGACTCGTCCCCGTCGAATGCGTGTCATGACCACTGATTGGAGATTAATCCAGTTTGTCCGTGAATTCAGAGAACAATACGGCAACATTGATCGAACGAAGATCAAGATCTTTGTGGATGAATATGCTCACTCTCTGGGTATTCGTTCTGTTAGTGCTTCCGTGATCGGTAAGATTATCCGTCGTCATCACTTCTTCTTTGACGGTAAGCGAATCATTCGAAGAGCTAGACCATCAGGTATTCAACGAGTCAAATATGCTCCTAGAGTGAAAATTCCAGGATATTTACAGATAGATTCCATCATTGTGTATGTCCTGGGCAAGCGATACACCTTTGTTAGTGTGATTGATATCTGTACCAAGTATGCCTTTGCTCGAAGAGTGAATACGAGTACTAGTGACAACACGGTCATGAGTCTAACTGCATTTCTTAACCAATATCCCTATCCTATTCACACCATTCAAACAGATAATGGTCATGAGTTTTTAGGGACATTTCATGAATATTGCATCCGTCATCAGATTAAACATGAATTCATTTATCCCAGATCTCCTCGAATCAATGGCGTAGTGGAACGATTCAACCGAACCCTTCAAGAAGAGTTCATTAACCGTCATGATGAGATGGACTACGACTTACCTAAGTTTCAGCGTAAACTAGAAGAGTACCTGGTTTGGTACAACACCAAGCGACCCCACATGAGCCTTGCTTACCTGTCGCCAATACAATTTATGACCAACAATTTTCCGAAAAGTGTGTGACGAGAGCAATAGCTTGTCTTGCCCGCTCAGGTCATGATAGGGTATAGGTATCGTGATGAAAAA
>CAZKMY010000040.1:0-9557 GCA_964554085.1 uncultured Pseudomonadales bacterium | reverse complement strand
TCATGCTGAAGTGGCCAAGCACACACTTACTCTCAACGTTCAATAAAACTTAGACTGTGGGATATTTGGCAATTCGCCAAGCCAAGAGACCGTGGGACACGTTGTAAACGTGCTGGTACCCTAGTTGCTCCATTTGCTCAACCGCATAAGGACTTCGGGAGGCACTGAGACAATACACGTAGATTGTGGCTGATTTATCCGAAATAACTGATTCGATTTGCTCTGCAATTTTATCTACAGGAACGTTGATGGCCCCTTCGATTTTCCCATGTAGCAATTCTTCGGGTGAGCGTACGTCTAATAAAATGATTTGTTCACCTTGATCAATTGCTTGTTTTACTTCTTGAACGGAAATGTCAGTCACGATCATATTTTACCAAGGTTTAGAAAACGGGTTCATCTACAGAAAACTGACAATCTTGGTATATAATTGCTCACGGTAACTTATTATTGCCAGGTGGTGAAATGGCATCACGCCTCGCTCTGAACGAGGTATTCAAGGTTCGAATCCTTGCCCGGCAGCATGACACAATACCAACAACTTCTCATTTCTCTCTATGGACTGATAAATCTGGTAGTGTTTTTCTTGGGATTACATCACTCCAAGAACAGACAAGGTTCATTTGTCCTGACTCCCCTTTTATATGTATTTGGAATTTTTGTTTGGGGTGATGCGGTTATCCTGGGATTATTCTGGTCACTTACCGCTGGTGTGACAATGCTCCTCCATGATTGGTATTTATTTCTGTTGATTGTTTCCCTTTTCTGGGTAGTGCGAAGTTTGGGAGAAACCATGTATTGGATAAGTCAGCAATTTTCTATGATTAACCGAAATAACCCATCCCAACTGTTGGGCCATGCTATCTTCCATGCTGATGCAGTTTGGTTTGCTTATCAGCTTTTTTGGCAAATGGTGTGTGTGGGCAGCATAATCACCTCAATCTATTTGAGTTATATCTGGTTACATTCTCTGTCTGTTTAGCGAGAGAACAAGGATCGGGGGGCTTTGGGGGCGGCTTCGTTGACGACGATTTTTCGGCCACCAACTTCAGAGCCATTGAATTTTTCAATTGCACTTAAACCTTCAGCATCGTTTTCAAATTCAACGAAACCAAAACCTTTGGAGCGGCCGGTTTGACGATCTGTCAGTACTACTGCATCTGATACGGTACCACAACTCATAAACATGGATCGAAGCTCATCACTGGCGACTGACCAAGGAAGAGAACCAACAAATAAACGTTTTGCCATAATAACCCTTTTCATACATAACGGGATAAGTGCCCTTATTGTACCGATATTCTTAAAAAATGCTAGTGGATGGCGATTATTTTCAGCTTTCGCTCACCACCCGGTGTTTCAACGGTAACAGTATCTCCGACTTTTTTACCCATGATCGATTTGCCAATCGGACTGTAGACAGAGAGTTTTTTCGCTGCAGGATCTGATTCATAACCACTTACTAACGAAAATGTCATCTCAGTCCCTTGGTTATCTAATGTCACCGTGGAGCCAAAATCAATCGCTCCTGTATTTTTCGTTTTGGTAACCTCACCAAAACGAAGTTGAAAGGTTAACTTTTTTAGTTGGCGATCAATAGAGCTGAGTTCAAATCTGGCAGCATGATATGCCCCATTTTCGGATAGGTCACCCATTTCCCGAGCAGCTTGTAAGCGGACAAGAACATTGGGACGCTCTGCAGTAAGTCGGTCAAAATCGGCCTGAAATTTTTTATAACCCTCTTCAGACAATTGAATTCGGGGTAAATCTTTTTTAGTAAGCGGTTGTTTCATACGTGTATTATATGAGGTATGACACAAAACACCAAAAAGATAACGATTCTTCATAGTAATGACATGCACGGGGATTTCCTCGCGGAAGTAAAGGCGGGTAAAGGCAAACTGATTGGAGGACTCGCATTACTCTCTGGGTATCTTAATAAGGTCAGGCAGGAGGAAGAACATGTTTTGTATGTGATTGCAGGTGATATGGTGCAGGGGTCATTGATTGATACGGAATACAAAGGGATTTCCACCATTGAGATCATGAATTATCTTAGCCCCGATGTGGTGGCTTTGGGGAATCATGAATTTGATTATGGTTTGCCTCACCTGTTGTTTTTGGAAAAGGTGGCTAACTTCCCTATCGTGAATGCAAATCTCTACATGAAGGGGTTTGGTAAACGAATGATGCGACCATACCATATCGTTAACGTCGCGGGGCTAGACATTTTATTCACGGGCATTATTACTGAAAAAATTCTGGACGCACTCAAGCAAGATTCCCTCATTGGTAGTTTTGTGTCGCTGGAAGAAGCGAGTCAGGAAGTGGGGAAAATCTGCAATGCGTACAAGGATGATGATATTGATCTGACTGTACTACTGACCCACATCGGTCTGGAGTCAGATAAAGAATTGGCGAAGCTCCTGAAACCAGAATGGGGTGTGGACATGATTATTGGAGGACATTCACACACCTTTATGGAACAACCAGAAAAAGTAAATGATGTGTTGATTGCTCAAGCGGGAAATGGGACGGACCAAATCGGACGATATGACCTGATTGTTGATGATGATACCAACCGAATTGTGGATTTTTCGTGGCAACTGATTCCGATTACCGAAGAATTGGTAGAACCAGATCATCGTATGGAAGCGTTTATTGCTGGGTTTAAAAACGAGGTGGATCGAAAATACAATGTCGTGTTGACGAAATTTTCCCGGCAACTGACGCATCCACAGCGTGAGGTGGAAACAACATTGGGCAATCTACTCGCGGATGCGTTTGCAGAAGCAGTCAGTGCCGATATTATGCTGTTGGGAAGTGGCTCAGTTCGATCAAAAGAAATGGGGCCGGTGGTGACACTGATGGATTTTCGAGCATGTTTCCCGTATGACGACTCTATCATTCGTTATACCGTGACCGGTAAAAATCTCCGGAAAATATTTTCTCATATTATGCGACCGGAAAACCGGAATTCCGAAGGTGAATGCTATCAGGTAAATCATGCCGTACACGCCGTCTATGATGACGCCACAAAGACACTGACTTCACTTACATTGAACGGCTCGGAAGTGGTGGATGATCAATATGTAACCGTGGCGATTCAGGGATACCATGCCACAAATGCAGCTGCGTATCTCAACCTTACTCCTGAAGAGTTGTCGGCAGGAGGAGCTCATAAAGTGGTAACTACATCAGCCCAGCAAGTGCTGGAGGAGTATCTTCGTAGCCATCAAAACATGAAGTGTGACATTGAAGGTAGATTGATCTACCGTTGATTATTTCCGAACAAACAGAATGGCGTTGGGAATATTGCGTCCTGGACCCACTTTATAACTGCCGACCCACATGGCGGTTGATCCACCGGAATCCATATTGATGGCATGATCCATACCCATGGCTTGCAATACTTTGGCAGCCCCCACAACTGACACGCCATGAATCACCCCGATATAGACCGTATTACCTTTGGAAGCTACAAAGGACCGGTTGGAACCGCTGGACATTTTGACATCGTCGTTGCCACCAAACTGAATGTCTTTATTCATGAGTAACAACGGGTAGTTGGAGATCATTGAATCGATCCCGGTGTCTCTGCCCCATTCCTGAGCCTTTCCCACAAACCGGACAGACGAACCTTGAAAAATGACTGCAGGATTGGTGCTGTAGACATTATTGTCAGAATTGAAATAGGTTTTATCTTTGTTCATGAGGAGTAAATCAAATGAGTTGGTCTTACCGGCACAGGTGGGATATGAAGCTGGACAAAAATATGAGCCATTTATACCTGCCCAGGCGCCATTTCGAGCTGCATACTCCGCAAGTGATAAGACGGGACAATCATTAGCACATGACTCCTTGGATGCGGTATCAACAATAACTCGTGTATTACTCAAATCCCCAGTGGCAATGTCCACCACATATTCACTACCCCCCACATTTACTTTTTGGCGACGATATCCCGATCCGGGCGGTTCACTCGCCAAAGTTAGACTGGCAACATCAATCCCCTTCAACACTGAAGCTGCAGCAATCACCTCATCAACTTGTTTGTTTAGCTTTACCAACGTAGCGGAAGCTGATGTGTAATTTAGATCAGCAAGTTGACGCAATACTAAGGCGAAATCTTTATCACTTTTTTGATCCTTGGAAAGAATTTTCGCGTCACTCATTTTTTCAAAAACAGTTATTGCTTGGGTGTATACCTGCTTTGTTTCAGCGACATTTTTCTTTAGTTCTTGATTTGTTTTGTATTGATCTTCTGATTCTAGTGTTATAAGTTTTTCTTGAATTGCATTCATATCAGCCACAAGCTGGGTAAGCGATTGTTGTTGAGAAAAGGTAGTTTGTTTATAACTGGAATAAACTTGGTGAATTTGGAGAATACCCTGAATTACAACAGCTGCCGCAGTGACAGCGGCTACTGTGATAGGAACAAGATTTGACCAAGATTTAGACCGATGATGTGTCGGGGTAGAAAACGTTTTCATGTTATTGCCTATATCCACTGTAACATGGATATCTTTTCTCTTTGGAGATTGCATATAGCTACTGAAGTGAGGTGATGGCGGTTTGAAGCCGTTTGATACAAACGTCTTTGCCTAGAATATACATGACGTCGAAGAGCGGTGGGGTGGCTTCTGATCCAGTCAGCGCAAGACGAATGGACATGAAGGCTGGGCGAGGTTTCATGCCTGACTCCACTTGTAATGCTCGCAGCGATGTCTCCAACTCCTGAATGGCCCAGTCAGAAATTGCTTCGATGGTAGCACTGACACTACTTAGGTAGGTTGCTAATGTTTGAGCATCGGTCTTTGCCTCTTTCAGCATAGCTTGGCAATCGACTTGAGGTTCACGATAGAAAAACTCTGTACATTCTTCTAATTCTGATAAGGTAACAAGTCGTTCTTTGATGAGTGGTAATACTACCTGAAGTAATTCGGGTGAGAAATCTGCCGGTCGGAATGGTTCAAGTCGTTTTATCAGCTCTTCATCGGTGAATGAACGAATCCATAATCCATTGATCCAATCAAGTTTTTTTAAGTCAGCAATGGGACTAAGGATATGCATGTCTTCGATGCGAAATTTTTCAATCAGTTCTTGTAAAGAAAAAATTTCTTTTCCTTCGGGATGATTCCAGATTCTGGTGGCCAAAAAGTTGATGACTGCTTCGGGAAGATATCCATGTTCCTGATACCAACTTACGGACGCATGTCCGTGACGTTTGGATAATTTGGAGTGATCAGGGTTTCTCAACAGTGGGGTATGGATCATGACCGGTGGTTGCCAGCCAAAGAAGCGATAAAGGAGCACGTGTTTAGGGGATGAACTAATCCACTCTTCTGCCCGTACCATGTGGGTGATATTCATCAAATGGTCATCTACAACAACTGCCAAATGATAGGTGGGATAGCCATCAGATTTCATTAACACCTGATCATCGATGACATCTGATTGAAAGATGATTTGACCCCGAATGGCATCTTCAGTAATGATTTGCTCATGATCAGGAATTTTCATTCGAATAACGTGAGGTTCTGTGGCAGCACGGGCTTTTGCCACTTCAGGATCGAGCGAGCGGCAATGACGATCATACATTGGCGGCAATCCTGCGGCCTGACGTTCTTTGCGCACTTGGTCTAACCGCTCAGAAGAACAGAAACAATAATATGCATGACCTTTTTCAATTAATTCTTCTGCATATTGCTTGTAAAGAGATAAGCGCTCAGATTGACGATATGGTCCCACTGAACCACCGTATTTTGGTCCCTCATCCGGAGTAATATTCGCCCACTCCAAAGAGTCATAAATTGCCTCTTCGGCTCCCTCTACATAGCGACCACGATCCGTGTCTTCAATACGAACAATGAATTGTCCCCCATGTTGTTTGGCATAGACATAGTCTAATAATCCTTGAAATACGGTCCCAATATGGGGAAACCCTGTTGGTGATGGGGCGATACGTGTACGAACAGTCATGGTTGCATTCTACCAGAGGTGGTAGGTATACTCAACGTAGACATTATGGCAACTCTAACTGAAAGCGCTCACGTCAGCCGGATTGTGATCAAATGGGGCATCATTGGACTCTGTGGTTTGATGGCTGGCCGAATGATAGTGGGAGGATTGATTGCTTGGTATAAAGCAACCCACCCCGTGATTCCTGATCCTACGATTGGTTTTGGGATTTTGCCGGCAGTAGCCTTCCCTGAAGAACAGCGACCTCAGTTAACGTACCGCTTGGAAACAGTAACCGGTAGATTGCCAGCTATGCCAACTCAAGCAGACGTAATCCTGGAATTAGCAGAACGGCCAAACCTGCTGGCGATGGAACGAGCAACCAAAGAAGCGGCTGCTTTAGGTTTTAAGGTTCAGCCAGAAAAAGTGTCTGATCTTGTGTATCAATGGAAATTGGTTACCCCTATTCCTTCAACGCTAACGTCTCAAATATATGATGGTCGATTTACCTGGGTGACTCATTGGGAATCAGATCCAAACTTTTTGGCAGCAAAAACATTACCCACACAGTCACAAGCGGCTAAAGAAGTACGGGATTTGGTCCGGAAAATGGGACAATCCATTGATGATTTGCCGGAAGATAATGCTGAGTTGAGTTATTTAAAAGGTGTGGGTGGAGCATTTCAACCTGTCCCTTCACTATCCGATGCCGACTTTGTACAGGTGGATTTATTTAGACAGTTATATAAAGAGAAATATCCATTTGTGACTCCATCTCCTGATCAGGGAGTGGTTCGAGTCGTGCTCTCTGGAAATCCTAAAGACGGCCGAGTTGCACAGGCTACGTATAACTATTTTCCTCTGGATTATACGACGACGGAGACGTATCCCTTGCGACCAATAGATCAAGCGTGGGAAGAGCTGCAGGCGGGTGAAGGATATGTGGCTCAACTTGATCGAAGTGTAACAGATGTGGTGGTGCGGAAAGTGGAATTAGGATATTACGACAGCTTTGATCCTCAGAAGTATATGCAACCAGTGTATGTGTTTACTGGCGATAATAATTTTGTCGCATACGTTCAGGCAGTAAAAGATCCAAAAGATACTGAAGAATAGAGGGAAATATTTGTATAGATCCCGGGTCGGGCCCACCTTGCCGGCGAGGCAAGCCCGGGATGACGGTTACCAGGTGAAATTGGCGTAGGTCCATTCAATGATGGCTTTGGAGTCGGCAAAACGGTCACGGCTATTTAATACCACCGTAATAATGTCATGATCACGAGATACATACGTAACCAAACAATCTCCTGCAAGTTCGGTCCACCCTGTTTTGATCCCAATAACACCAGGAACATCCCACAATAATTGATTTAGGTTTTTTAGTTTATGAATAATTTTACTATTGACGGTGGTTACTGTTGTTTCTTTCGTTCCCACGATCTTTTTTAGCGTTGGATTATCCATAACCCGAGTGGCAATGATTGCCAAATCAGATGCACTACTATAATGATCATCTGCCTCGACTCCGGACACGTTGGAAAAGTGTGTATCTTTAAGACCAAAGGTAATTGCTTTTCGATTCATAAGATCAACAAAGGTTTGATATCCCCCTGCATGATGATCCGCGAGACTGACTGCAGCGTCGTTGCCTGAATTAATCAGCATGGCAGTAATGAGATTTATAACCGTAAATTGTTCCCCTTCTGCCAAATCAACTGAATGGCCAATGGCTTCGGCAGCCCGGGAGACAGTGATAATTTCTTCAGGATCGTATTCATCCAAGGCCACTAATGCCGTCATCATTTTGGTGGTGGAAGCAGGCATAAGCCGCAGGTGTTCGTTTTTTCCGTATATCACTTGGCTACTCGCGATATCGTAAATCACGACTCCTTGGGCAGAGACTTTAGCAGGAAACGGGATACTTTTTGATTCCGGAGGCTTGATCTCCGAAACGATCTCGGCTGACGGGGAAGCTCCCGTAGCCTGTGGTTCTGTAGTGACATGCCGCGCTCTTTGCCACCATACAATTCCGGCAATGAGACATACAAAGCCGATCCCAGCAACCGTGATATAAACGAGTTTTTTCATATATGGTTTATGCTTTTTGATGTGGTTGAAGCAAGGAAAGCCGGGAATCGATTCGCTCCATATCTCGGGGGAAAAGACTGGCTTCACGCACATTTTTGAGACCCAAGATTTGCATGGTGACTCGTTCAGCGCCGAGGGCGAATCCTCCCAAGGGAGGTGTACCAAACCGGAAGGATTGTAAATACAATTCAATATCTTCGGGTTTCAAACCCCACTTCTGAACGTTTTCAAGAATCTGTTCGTAGTTATGTAAACGTTCCCCTCCACTACTCCATTCCACTCCTCGACCGAGCAAGTCAACACTGAAGGCATAGGTAGGATCTGCGGGATCAGGAGCAACATAGAACGGCTTTTTAGCCGTCATGAAGTGAGTAATGAATACGAGGTCTGAACCAAGTTTTTCTTTCGCGTATGCACAAATTTCTCGTTCATCTTCAGGAGCAAGATCTTTTTCTTGGCGGCAATCACGACCAGTCCGTTCAAAAATGATTTGCTGAGCGTCTCTGAGTTTAAGAACGGGAATTTTCTCCGATACTAGTGGCAGTGTGGCGTTGTAGAGAGCCAATTCTGCCGCACATTTTTCTTGAACCTCATGAAAAATATATTTAATGACGTATTCTTGCATATCTAGCACATCGGTCCAGGAATCCAGGAAGCCAAATTCAGCATCAAGGCTGGTAGCTTCAGTGAGATGTCGGGTAGTAACCGATGGTTCGGCACGGAAAATTTGATTGACGGAAAAGACCCGTTCAAATGCTCCCACTAAAAGAGATTTGTATAATTGTGGACTTTGAGAGAGGTACGCGTGACGACCAAAATAGTCGACCTTAAAGACTTCAGCTCCGCCCTCAGGTACGGCTGAAATAATCGAGGGAGCTTGGAATTCTAAGAAATCTTTGGCTTGGAGAGCTCGGCGGAAGCTGTCGACCACGACTTGTTGAACTTTAAAAATGGCTTGAATTTTTGGATGTCTCAAGACAAGTGAACGATAATCTAATTGAATGGGTAATTCTGGATCAAGTTCTTCCTTATTCATATCAAAGGGGAGTTCGGCGGCTTTGGAAATGAGTTCGATTTTTTCGGCGGTAATTTCCACAGTACCTGTCGCTAGCTTGGGATTCACCAGTTTTTCCGGTCTCGCCTGGACTTTACCTGTCACGTAAACCACATCTTCAGGATGGAGGCCTTGGGACAATTCTCCATACGCAAATACCTGCACAATTCCAGTGCGGTCTCGTAAATCGATAAAGGATATTTTGCCATGATCACGCTTGACGTCGACCCAGCCTTTAAGCAAGACTGTCTCGCCAACTTTTCCGACTGTATCTTTGATGAGTGTGCGCTCCATATGACTCCTTTTTTACTTTGGTGGGAATACAACAAAGGCACCCCTACCTTATTATGTTAAGGCCCCCCGAAAGGGAGAGGTGCCAACCTTAGCGTACTTGTTCCGGCTGTAACGGGCTTACCCGCAGATTCTACTCTTGGCTTGGCCAATTTCTTTCTGA
>CAZKMY010000039.1:0-9576 GCA_964554085.1 uncultured Pseudomonadales bacterium | reverse complement strand
CTTCAATGACTAAACTTGATGGGCCATATGACAATCGCCATGTTTTTGTTATCGCTAACAACCACAGTAAAGTAAAAATAATTCCTGCACTGAATATTGAAACCCGCACCGCTTTTCGGAATTGTTTACTCGAACTCATCGTTCGAGCTCCCAACCACCACAACCCTCCACTTGCCATCAAAACCACCTCTTGTGCGGTGTTAATTCGTTCACTGCTCCATACAATTGACAAAGCGCTTATACCCAACAATAAGCACCACCACCAGAAATAACGGGGTAGATCAATGGTTAGTCGAATAAACAACACACTTGTCAACCATAAACAAGCTACAAGCGCTCCAATAATGGCCGTGAGTTGCTTATCCAAAATCAATCCTCCCCCCACCCACACCAAGGTTAATATAACTGTTGTGAAAAAATAAAAATATCGCCTCATCCCTCTATCATAGCTGGTTTTCGTACCCATATTTATCAAAATCTGATAGACTGGTCACATTACCAATGTTTTTATTAAGGATAAATTTATGAAACAACCACAAGTCAACTCATCTACCTGTATCGCCTGTGGTACATGTCCCTCATTATGCCCCGCCACCTTTGCTATCAAGACCACTCATGCTGAAGTCATTAATCCCACCGGCAACACTGAAGCTGAGATTGACTCTGCAATCGCCTCTTGCCCCACCCAATCCATCTCCTGGACAGAATAGTCTTTATTTAAATAACATAAGTGAGGCAAGCGTATCATTTCGTACCTTGCCTCATTGTTATTCAACAACATTAACGCCCTAATTCCAGATAATGTCTCTGCATCGCTGATGGAATTTGTGTTTCAGATAGCTCCATTACCCCATATGATCCATCAGATTTTCGACCCATCTGATAAAACATAATCTCGCTTTTTTGTTTGTGTGCTTCGGTTGTTATTTTCATCAAACCCTTTTCAGGATGACTGGTCATCAACACCACTCCACCTTGAGGAAAATATTCTGTGTCATCTGCATGTCCACTTTCAACAAACGCTTGTCCAAAATAAACATTCATCTTTGCTTCGCCTGATTCATTCACATAAGGTAACCCAATTACAATATCGGGCCTCAATGCCCAATCACCTTGTCCTGCTTCTGCTTCTTGCTCAGTCGCTTGTAAATTCTTATCAGCCATCAAGCTCTCTTTAAATGCTGCATCCGCTGCATTTCGAGGTCGCTCACCCTGAGCAAAGCTTTGTTTATAACACCCGAAAAACTCCTCTTGAGATAATGATTCCGAACTTTGTGCAAAAACATTTTCCGTATGTGTTGCCGCAATTCCAATCGCTCCAAGTAAAGCAACCCCTTTCTTTAAAAAATCGCGCCTACTTATTGTTGGTTGTTCTGGACCACTTCCGCCATCACCAATCATAATAGCTCTCCTTCACTATTCTCTGATAAGTCTAGCACAGACAAGAAATGATGTGTAAAAAAAGGCATGCAGGGAGAAGAGTGAGAAAAGTGAGGAGAGTCGCGTACACCAAGGGTGTCCGTCAACAAAAAAAACACGGAGCACCCTGCCGCAAAAAATGAGTTCATTCCCATTTCTGAAGCTTTGTATTCAAAAACATATCATCAATCACCCATCCTGTGCAGCTTTTACTATTTAGCCTCACTATGCTAAATTTTTCTGTTCCGCCTCCGGTATAAATTTGAGAAAAACCACTAACTTTAACAGCAGATCCCATGGAGATGGTACAAACAAACGAACTCCAATCAGAATCCTTTACTCGAATATCTTGAAGAGCTGTTGCCTGATCTCCTCGAGAGAATTGCGATACACAACCCCCCAACAATAACGAAGCAACTAGCATGACTACAATGAAAACTGTTTTATTCATTCCCTTTTCTCCTTCACAAATTTTTTGTCTTGCGGACCAAGGAGGTACCAAGTACGTCCTCAAACTGCAAGACAAAAACGAGAAGAAGATTCCCTGCATGCCTTGTTAAGGTTCATAATTCCAACTACATGCCATGCTAGAGGCCGACGTTAGAATTATGCCAAGGAATATACCATTTTACCCAAGAGAAGTCAATGTTATAGGCTTTTAACCAGCCGAGCATATCTAAAAATCCGGATATCAGATTCCAAGTATTGGCATGTGTAGAGAATTAAATCGGCCGAATAATCAGAAATCTCTTTCCCCTCATCCCAGCCATAAACCTCATACACATACTTCCGCTGATTCCAGATCACCTCAATTCGATCTCCTTGGGTTAACTTTGGCAAATTAAAAAAAGAATGTTCCCGCCGGTAGGTATTGGTCCACGATAAATAACCGAACCGATGAGCTGCCAAAATGGTCGGCAATCGTCGGTCATCTGGCGTGCCAAAATCGGGCACTCGCCACACTCCTCGAGACAATGCCCATTCAAAGTTTTCCGTTGGCGTCTCAATAATGGGAGTTTTTACCTTGATTGCCGGGATGGTGATCCGCTCCCCTAGTTGCAAGGTATTGTCTACCGCAGGTTGCCAATCATCATAGATTCTTGCCACTGCTGTCTGCTCTTGTTTCACCACTGGCTTATGTAAAATCGTCGCTAACTCCATTGTTACAGTGGGCTTTACCCTATACCACACCATAGGCACCACGGGCACGCCTGCCGCAATCAACCCCACCACAAACAAAATCAGCGCCATTATCCCCATCATTACCGATAATGTCGACTGCCTGGCAAGCCAGATAGTCCGGCGACCTGGTCGCACATGGACGATTCCCTTCACTGGAGGCTTCCATTTCTTCATACATTCATTGTAACCGAATCATAAACTGAATACCTTATTACCTCAAAAACCCTGCTTTTGAAAATGAAAAAACAACACGCAATAAACAAAATAAAAACCAAAGTTGATCGGGAAAAAAGCACAAAAAACGGGTTATAAGCCTGCCCAACTCATAACCCGTTATTTGCAAAGTCGACCTACCAAAACTACCTATTTTTGGTCAACTTCTTATCTGGTACAGGGATACTCTAGCAATCGCGAGGGATTGACTGCTAATTAGCAACTTGCTATTTTGTACACAAGTTAACACATTCCCTGTCCGAATGTGTATACCATTATAAAAAAGCATCGCTATTCGTGGGCCTCGAACCAGCGCTAGAGATGCTTTTTTAATGTCAACTTTTTCAATTTTTTTATAGTTTGTGTCCGATACAGTACCCGGGATGTAAAGCCTGTACTCTATCGGACTACTCTACTTCCACCCGGAAACGAGTGGCTGGTTCCATCGGTTCATCGTCACGAATTGCTGACGATAAAATGACTTCACCTTCTTTTTAGAGTGCTTAGAGTTTTCTCCATTCCACTGGGCCTTGATCTTTTCTATCAGTGTCATGGTTGTCTTTTAAAAACCCTAATTCTTGACTAACAGAATCACTATAACACAAGTTGTCAACACGTTCAATCCTATAGGAAACTAAACGAAAAATATTCACTAACCTATAATTTATAAATTTCCATTTCACATCTGGAAAAACACATAAAAACAACATTGTGGATAACTTTTTAAACGGTGTTCAAAACTCGAAATTGCCTATTGACAGGTTTTTACTTGCCTTCGGTTTCAATAAATCTCTCGAGGAAATCAATTTCTATCTCCCCCATTCCGGTTTTCTCTCCCCTATTCCAATCAAATGATTATTAAAAACCCAATCGTGCAGAGGGAATCATTTTCTGCGCGCAGGATCTGAGCCGATTTCCTGTCGGCGAAAGGAGCGAGCACAGCAAAATGTATTCCCTCGAACGACAAGGTGATTTTTTTTAAACCAAATTAGAAAATTCGAACGTTTTATTTTAAGCCCGCAGCCGTACCCCGCTCGCGGGAGTCGAGGACTGCAAAATAAATCGTGAGAATTTATGAAATATAATATAATCTATCGATATATATCAAAGAAAATCAATCAGACTACTTCTTACTCAAAACATCTCGCAATACATCACGAATCGATCTGTAACTTTCCGGTGACAATACATTAGTAAATCCCATTCGCTTCGCTTCATCCACTCGTCGCTTCAACATCCCCACTTTCCGTAGTTCACCCAACAGCCCCACTTCCCCCACCGCTACGGTACCTTTCGGCAACGCCGTATTTGCAAAACTACTGGCAATCGCGAGAGCAATTCCCAAATCCGCCGCCGGCTCATCGACTTTCAAGCCTCCCGCCACGTTGATAAAGATATCTCGGGTTCCCAAGGCTAAATTTCCTCGTTTTTGCAACACAGCCGCAAGTACCTGCAATTTGTTGAGAGGAATTCCATTCACCACTCGCCGCGGCATAGCCAATGTGGATTCTACCACCAAAGCTTGAATTTCCACCAAGATCGGCCGGGTTCCTTCCATCAAGCTCACCACCGCACTTCCCGGCACACCCGATTGAATTTCTTCCAAAAAAACTCCCGAAGGATTGGCGACATCCACCATACCTGATTCATTCATCTCAAAGACAGCGACCTCGTCAGTTGCCCCAAAACGGTTTTTTTGCGTCTTGGCAAATCTCCATGCCCTATCTTCGTCCCCCCACAGCTGCACCACCACGTCCACCATATGTTCCAACACCTTTGGTCCCGCAATCGTCCCCTCTTTGGTGACATGACCCACAATAAAAGTGGTAATGTTGGCTTTTTTCGCCAATTCCACCAATCTGAGGGTACACTCCCGCACTTGACCGACAGACCCTGCCATTCCCTCCAAATCACCTGTCGACAATGTTTGAATCGAATCCACGATCATAAGTGTTGGTTGTAATTCTCTAGCTTCCGCCACAATCGCATCCACATCCATCTCCGGCAAAAAATATAAATTCTCATACTGAACCCTATCCCCTGAGCCCTGGCCCCTCAGTCTATCTATTCTCAACCGTACCTGCTCCACACTTTCTTCACCACAAACATAAAGTACGGAGTTCGAAGTACGGGGTACGAGGTCATGTTGAATATCATTTTTTTCTTGCTTCGTACTTCGTACTTCGTACCTCGTACTTACATGCATTGCTAATTGAGTGAGTAATGTACTCTTACCAATTCCCGGCTCCCCCGCTACCAGCACCACTGACCCCGGCACCATTCCTCCCCCCAATACCCGATCGAATTCTCCCGAGCCCGTAGGGACTCGAGAACCCTGAGCGAAGTCGACGGGCTTAACTTCTGACAGTTTTACTACCCCACCTCCACCAATCCGTTTACCTATACCCTGTCCCCTCTTGCCTGTTGCCTTTTCCTGTAACTCTTCCACCATTGTGTTCCACTCATGACATTGTGAACATTGCCCACTCCACTTGGGACTTGTCGCTCCGCACTGTTGACACCGATAAATCGAGGTTATTTTTGCCATGCCCCAATCCTAACACACCCATCTCAATCAATGAAAAGCTTAAAATAACTATGAGAGAATCAGTTTAATTTTTTCTTCATCTCGCAAATCCTCAACCGGAAGTGAGTGTCCTTCAAGGGTGAGGGGAAGAATTCGAGATTTTTTCCCTTGCCCATCTCGTTGCATATCATACAAACCCACATTCACCATCACGGTTGGTAGTGTATCAAACGACGCCCACGCTTGGGCACCCTGACGAATCAAGGCATTCATAATCGAATTCTCTTCAAATTCTCTCAAGCAGGCTTCCTTGTTCCCCACCCGACATGCCAACCTAACTAATGATTCTTGTCCATTCCACCGCTTCACCGCCCCACACTCCTCATTATGATTCATGAGAGTGACACAACCCAATCGTTCCATCTTCCCATTTTGTGCTTTTTCATAGAGCCAAGAGGCAATCGTTTGCATTGCCTCAGTCCGTGAACCAGCTGGCTGCACTACCCCTCCAGCCGCAGCAATCATCCACACATTCCTCACACCACCCATCACCTGCATCTCCCACACGTCATGAATCATGTCCTTATCCGTACATGACACCACAATGGTATCCACATCTTTCAACCGAGTTTCAACCTCTTCTTCTGTAATCCCCTCAGGTAAAAAAGTGAGATTATCTTGCCATTTCCACGGCGACTCCCATGGCTCCATTAAATGCACTGCTGATCCACCACTATATTCCCCATCGTCAGAAAACACACCACAAGCATTCACGAATTCATCAAACGAAATCATGTATCTATCGTACCGTATTCTACGTGAAGTTGCCTACACTCGCTTAGCTAAACCCTATCCCCTAAACCCTATTAGCTATTACCTGTCATTGCTTGGACAGTTGCTAAGTACTCGCGCATCTCAGCTTCCACCTTCTGCCAATCACCATTTTCTTCACGGATAGCATTAAAAATGAATTCCATATCCACCAAGAGTTGATCGTCAGTTACGATCATCCGTTGTTTCGACATATTAATAAGTTCCTTTTTTAGTATTGATACGCCTTATTTTATCATGATGATACCAAAAACGTCCCGCAGCTGCGGGACGTTTTAAAATTCTAAACCCTATCCCCTGTACCCTATTACCTACTTGTATCCCACCGGTACTTCAGTCAGAACCAGTCCCAGAGACATGCGGCGTTGATCGGCATCAATGTTCTCCACAAAGACTTCAATCTCTGCCCCCACTTTTGGCTCATTGCCAGAGGGGATCTTGGAAATATGAATTAATCCATCCACACCAGCTTCCAGGGTAACAAAAGCTCCAAAAGGAGCCGTTCGTGACACTTTACCGGTCACTTTTGCGCCCACAGGATACTTGGTATCCACGGTCTTCCAAGGGTCATCGGAAAGTTGTTTGACAGATAAGTTAAGCTTACCAGCTCCCTCATCAATGCCAAGTACTTTCACTTTGACTCGATCACCCAGCTTGAAGTAATCATTCGGATCATTTACCTTTTCCCAAGAGATTTCGGAAATATGGACTAATCCTTCAACTTTACCCATCACTTCTGAGCCATCTTTAAAAGGCACTTCAACTCCGACAAATACGCCAAAGGGCATAATTCCGGAGACAATTCCATCATAGGTATCTCCAGATTCGACGAATTTAAGTGCTTCAGTCTTCTTGGCAATTTCTTCGGCTTCAGATACCAATCGCTCTGAGAAAATCAGGCGGTTTTTATCTTTATCGACTTCAATGACTTTGACTTTAAAGTCTTGTTCAATGAGTAAATCCATCTTACCTAAAAAGGTTTTGCCAAATTGGGAAGAAGGGACGAAACCACGGATACCTTCAGAGAGAACAATCATGCCTCCCTTGTTGACTTCCAAACCCTTCACTTCCACGGATTCACCCGTGCTCATGTATTCAGTGAATTGTTCCCATTTACGATCAACCAATGCTCGCTTCAGAGAGAGTAAAATTTGGCCCCGATCATTTTCAGGGGAAACCACGAACACACTTACTTCATCACCTTGTTTCAGATCATGAATGTAATCTTGAGCAGCTTCGAATTCGCGCTCAATCACCATACCTTCAGTCTTGGCACCAATGTCCACCAAGATCATTTTCTTGGTCACATCAGTTACAATCCCCTTGAGGACTGCACCAGGCTTGGGAACTGACAAGGTATATCCTGTTTGGGATAACAGTTCTTCCATAGAGGTAGGACGAGCGGATTTTTTGGCTTCAGCTTTAGGAGCTTCAACTACTTCTGGTTTAGATTCCTTTGGCTCGCCAGAGTCTTTGACGTCGGCAGCAGTAATTTCTTTCTTTACAGCTTTTTTGGTAGCTGGTTTTTTACTTTGGCTCGCCGTAGTTTTAACGGAGGCGGCGGAGACTTTTTTTGTGACTTTTTTTTCTTTCAGCTCATCACTTTGAGCTGCTTTTGCTTTTGCAGGCATAATAATCTTTTTTATTTTGAAAATGTATCAAAAAGAAGACTAATTAATAATAAAAGGCAGAGGAGATTGTACCAGATAGCCGCCTCAAGATCAAATCCTTACTCGCTTCTTTGCTGTTTGGCTTCTATCATCTGACCTAAAAAATCAAAATATGCCTGTGCATTCTCTTTAAGATATGCTCCCTCAGCAAGATAGTCATTAATCTCACTTGATAATTGATCTTTCACTTGTTGCCAAGACTGACTTCTACTAAATAAATACTCCGCCCGTGTTCGCAAGCTTAATTTGTCATACTCAAAACTTGTCCAATTTTTCTCCAATACCTGATAGTCAACTGACCTATGATAATCGATATTATATTTTTCCGTTAATTCTAATGCTTGATCTCGGGTAATATATCCCAACTTCACTCTTTCAGGTAATATTCCAACCACATTAGCATCAACTTGAGACCATTTATACACTTCAGGTTCATTCGCATGCACTTCTAAATGGTGGCTAACCCAACCGCCCACCTCTTTCTGAAATTGCGAAAAATAATCCGACTGACCAACAAGATCAGATTGTGTTTCACTCATGTACCCTCATCATATCACCAAGCTGCAATGGCGCTATAAAAATTGGACACATCTGGTATCATAAGGCCGCTTATGAATAATAAAAAACAACCCTACACACATCTCCTTGTTGATTGGGATGGGACCATCCAAGATACCTTGTCAATTTGGCTAACTGCCACCATGAAGGCATTGTCTGAAAGAAACATTTCTCTCTCAGAAAACTTTGTATCTCATCACATCCTCTCCTCACTCATTTCTGCCAAAGACTATGGAGTCACCGACATTGATATTTTTATTGATACAGTAGTTGCCGACAGTGTTCCCCATCTTCCTGAAGCTCCGATCGATACTGATCTCTGGCACGAATTGATACACATGCGGGATGTGGGAATTCAAATGTCCATCGTCACCATTGCCTTTGAATCAGGCATCCGAAACGCCCTGGAGTACCATCAACTTCATGATGTGCCGTTTAAACATATCGTTGGGTCCGATACTCCGGGACTTGAAGACAAACGGAAACCTGATCCAGCACCTCTGGATTTTGCTATGAAATTAATGGATGGATCTAAAACTGCTCGACCCCTTATGATTGGTGATTCTAAAGTGGATATTCTCGCTGGCCAAGCCTATGGCTGTGATACGCTTCTCTATTACCCTCAACGAAACGAGACAACTCATGATCTGGAGTCATTACTTGATCTCCACCCCACCCACTGCGCCAGATCCGTTGAAGAATTAAAACAAATCATCCTCTCCACTTCGTAATAAAAATTTCAATAAATCCAGACGATTGATTTTGGTCTTTTAAGCGCGCAATCATCTGAGTGAAACGAAGGCGTGAGCACTGCAAAAGACCAAAGAAAGAGTCTATATAAAAACATAAAACCCACTGCCGTGCCCTTCCGTAGCTTTAGCGTAGGAGGGTTCCCGCGTTTAATCTATTACAAGAGAACAATAAACGTCACGAAGTGACTAGGATAAGCGTAAAAAGAAATTCGTGAGAATTTCTTATAACAAGATGAAAAAGGTGGGTATAAAAACATAAAGCCCAGTGTTCCCGCTATGATCTATAGCAAGATGCAATAACTTTTCCATAGCGCTAAAGATCAATAGCTTGCAGCAGGAATATCAAAGAAAATAAGACTATACATGGGCATAAAAACATAAAACCCACTGTTCCCGCTATGATCTATTTTCGCATATCGTTACC
>CAZKMY010000038.1:4569-9833 GCA_964554085.1 uncultured Pseudomonadales bacterium | reverse complement strand
CCACTCAAAATGCATCCGCTCAACTGACCGCCAAGCTTCGTACCTCAGGTCTATCTACCGAGCTCTACCCTGCTGCCGACAAATTAGGCAAACAATTCAAACATGCCGATCAAAAACATATTCCCTTGGCTTTGGTTATCGGACCGGAAGAAATTACCAATCAAACCGTCGCCATTAAAGAATTGGCTACGGGCCGCCAACGGACAGTAAAACAGAACATTATCGTCAGTGAGATCGCTAAATTTCTCTCCTCAAATTCCCCAAAAAACCTTGATGTTTCTTGAATAAATTCCTGCTATAGGCTATAATTCCTCCCAAGTTTCACCTTGTAATTGAAGCATGTAATTTTTTATGTGTCGTCAGTTAAGGTGATCCGCACCTTAACTTTTTTTAAACGGAAACACATCCCATAAAAGGAGGATGACATGAAATGGAAAGTGGCTTTGCCTGTCATTGCCATCATACTGCTCACTATCCTCAAATTTATGGGGGGTGCAGTATTCTTTTTCCTATGCGCTCAAGAATTTCCAAAACTATGGAGGGAAATCAAAGCATATTGCAAAAAAATCTTGATTCACGAAATAAGCAAGATCAAACGGTTTTTCCACACCTGTAAATCTAGAATAACAAAGGGAGATAGAAAAATGAAAACAACAAATAACCGCACCACCATAACAAATGAAGAGGAGGAGGAAACAGAAGAATAGTTATCATTTCCGTTTAAAAAACCACACCTGCTTGCCAAAAATGCCGTACCGGCAAGCGCGAAGCCTGGCGAACGGTGAAAGACTCCAATCTTTTTTGGAATCAATCACTCACTAACCAGGCTTCACCCGTATTTCACTTTTCCTCGACTACCCCCTATACCCTATTTCCTATTCTCTATATACTGTTTGTATGACCTCTGCCCGAAAACAAGCATATTTTGCGATGGTTGTTTATGAACTCATCATGGGAGCTTCTCAGCCATTGGTCAAACCCATCCTTTCCACAATCACCTCTGCACAATTCCTTTTTTTCCGTTACCTGATCGCCGCCCCCTTAGTCATTCCCCTCATCGTCCGCGGCGCCAAAAACTGTCGCTTTAGTCTCCGAGAATGGCTTACTATTCTCTTCACCGAGACACTTGGTATTCTCAATTTATTCATCCTCTACACAGGCTTAAATTACATTACATCAGCCCAATCATCCCTGATCGTCAATACCCGTCCCATTTTCATGACCATCGTCGGTGTCCTATTTCTCGCTGAACGAGAAGAACGCCACGAATGGATTGGTCTCGCGCTATCGGTTGTAGGCACTGCCTTTGTACTTCTCCAACTATTCGTGTCCCATCACGCCAGCTCATCTCTATCTTGGATCGGTGTCACCATGGTACTGTGCACCAACATTATCTACACCATCATCTCTGCCCTCATAAAAAAACACTACGGCCCCTATGACAAGTTCGCCATCGCCGGTATTCATATGTGGCTCGGTCTTATCCTCTTTTCCGTATATCTAGCATCAACACACCAAATTCCTTCACTTTCACTTCTCGCCAATCCCACCATTGCCACAGCTGTCTTCTTCATGGCTATTCTCGGCTCAGTCATTGGCATTGTTCTTTCTGATTTTGCCTACACCAAAATTGAAGCCTCCGAAGCCAGTCTATTCATCTATCTCCAACCCCTCGTATATCTCCCCCTTTCTGTCCTCTGGCTCAAAGAGTCAATCGCACCTGAACAAATTGCCGGCATGGTTCTTATCCTCATTGGCGTCTGGTGGGCAGGGCGCCGACCTTCTCACCACAAGTCAATTCTCAAGCAAGGTATGCCACTCCTTACCCGTCTCCGCCTCGTCGAAGCTCCTACCCCACGCTCTCAACCGTTCCCCCATCATCGTTAAAAAGCCTCTCTTTGCAATATCGATCTTGACCAGGTATAATCACCTTTGTCTATTCGTGTTCTTGGAAAAAAACTATGAAAACAACCATTCATCCAACCTGGTACAACGACTGCAAAGTCACCTGTTCTTGTGGCGCCTCATTTGAAACTGGTTCTACCGAACCCAGCCTCAAAGTCGATATTTGTTCCAAATGTCATCCTTTCTTCACCGGTGAAATGCGTTTTGTTGACGAACAAGGCCGAGTTGAAAAATTCCAACAAAAGATGCAACACGCGGCCAAATGGCAAGCTTCCAACAAGGCTAAAGCTAAAGATAAAGCTGCCAAAGCCCAAGCTCCTAAATCTCTCAAAGATATGCTTTCTGGTGCCTCCAAAATCGCCGAAACCAAAGAATAACAATCAAAAACTATACCGGTGGTCCTTGTCTGTGTTTTAATACACTCAAAGCCATCGGTTTTTTGTATTTAAATATTTATTACTATCCCCTATACCCTAAACCCTAACAACTAAATATGAATCCAGCTCTCGAATCACTTCAGTCTCAAATCATCGAAATCGACCAAAAAATCGCCGAAGCTACAGCTTTAATGGCGGCTGACCCCACCATGGCAGATTTGGTTCAAGAAGAAATTGTCAGTCTTGAAGCTCAAAAAGTTGCTATCACCGACTCCATCAACCAAATGACCGGCAATTTTATCAAAACTGACACCAGTGATCCTGACTCAGCTTTTGATGACTGTCCCGCTATCATTGAAGTCCGCGGCGGCGCAGGTGGTGAAGAAGCCAAGATTTTTGCCGACGATCTTATCCGCATGTACCTCAAGTTTGCCGAAACTCACAAAATGAAATATGAATCACTTGATGAGGGTGTATTCAAAATCCGCGGCAAAAACGCCTACGGTATTTTTAAGTTCGAAGCCGGCGTTCATCGAGTCCAACGTGTCCCTGAGACTGAAAGCTCTGGCCGGATTCACACCTCCACCGCTTCAGTGGCTGTTCTCCCCGAAATCCCCCCCTCTCACATTGAAATCCGCGATGAGGACTTGATTTGGAAATTTACCACTTCAGGTGGACATGGTGGTCAAAACGTCAACAAAGTGGCCACCGCCGTGTTGCTTACACACAAACCCACTGGTTTTGTCGTCAACTGTCGGCAAGAACGCTATCAGCAACAAAACCGAGAAATCGCACTAGAATTGCTCCGGGCACACCTTTGGGAGCTTGAAGAAGAAAAGCGCATGGCTAAATTGACTGAAAAGCGCCGCAACGCTGTGGGCACAGCTGCCCGTAGTGAAAAGATTCGCACCTACAATTTTCCCCAGACTCGCGTCACCGATCACCGGATTAAAAAATCCTGGCATAATCTCCACGAAATTTTGGGTGGATATTTAGATGAAATCAGTGAAGCACTCCGTAACCCCAACACGGTTGCCGATGCCGACGAAGTTGATTCTGACGAGGCTTAAGCTCTATACCCTATCCCCTAAACCCTGTACACTATCCCCATGCTTGATGCCATCCTTATTCCTGGTGGTGGAGTCACCCAAAACGGAGAGCTCTACCCTTGGGTCGCCGCCCGTTTTGATCTGGCCCTAACTCATGACAAAGATACCGTATTGTATATTCCCCTCTCCCGCGGCACGGTCTACAAACCCTCCTCATATATTGAATCAGAAGTGGGTAAACAATATTTAATTGCTCATGGAGTTGATCCAGACAGAATCCTTACCGAAACCATGTCAATGGATACGATTGGTAACGCCTATTTCTCCCGCATCCAACTCACCGATCCTCGTCAACTGTATCGCCTCCATATCATTACTTCTGAGTTTCATCTTCCTCGCACTCAAGTCATTTTTGATTGGGTATTTGGATTATCACCCCATCTTCCCTATCACCTCACATATGAAGCAAATGCTGACACCACCATGCCCACCGACATTTTGGCTGCCCGGATAGAAAAAGAGGCGCAAAGCCTTCACAACCTCACCCCAACCATT
Organism: uncultured Pseudomonadales bacterium; assembly: GCA_964554085.1. Taxonomy (GTDB): domain Bacteria; phylum Patescibacteriota; class Microgenomatia; order UBA1400; family RBG-16-45-19; genus CAZKMY01. The sequence goes on along the minus strand of CAZKMY010000038.1, from coordinate 5,947 downwards.
CCTTCCATCATCTCCCTAGAAGACCTGAAAACCTGGCTCTATTCAGCCCATACTGCCTACAACGGCAAAGGGATCGATGATATCGATCCCTTACTTGAACAAAGTTATTGATCCCCTTTATTGATCGTTTGCCTTTAGCGTCACCGACAAGGTTTGGGTTTTCCCATCCCGATTCACTTCCACATCCACTTTATCGCCCACTTTCATGGTACCGATCAGTGCAGCCAATCCTCCATTCTCATCTTTAACCGATTTTCCGCCAAATTTAGTAATAATATCTCCTTGTTTGATTCCAGCCGTTTCAGCCGGAGAACCAGCTACCACCTGAGCGATATACGCGCCTTCTGACACATCATTCATCAGTGCTGTTTCCTTGGAAATCATCTTGTATTGCACACCCAAGAATGGTCGGTTAAATTGACCCGTCTTGTTAAAATTATCCAAACTTTGCTTTACGACGTTAATCGGTAGTGCAAACCCTATATTTTGGCTCCCTTGTGCTACCGCCACATTCACCCCAATTACTTGACCAGCACTATTAAGGAGCGGTCCGCCAGAGTTACCTGGATTAATGGCTGCATCAGTTTGGATCACATTATCCAATTGCTCCACCGATCCACCCAGCGCATCTCCAGCCTGAATTCCCCGGCCTAACCCGGAGACCACGCCAGTGGTCACTGTATGACGAAATTCACCCAGTGCCGTCCCAATCGCAATCACAAATTGTCCCACTTTATTCTTATCCGAATCACCCAGCTCCATCGCCGCTGGCAACTGCCCCTCAATTTTTAATATTGCCAGGTCATTCACGGGATCGCGATAAATCTTACTTACTTCCAACTTTTTATCGTCTTTGGTAACAATCTGATATTTTCCTTCAACATTTCCAACAACGTGTTTATTAGTCACCACCAACCCTTGAGCCGAATCCACGACGAATCCCGTCCCAATATCCTGCGTTACCGTTTCCGGAGTTTGATTTTGTTGCCGCTGATTCATCCGTCCACCAAACATTCCAAACGGATCCATAAAAAATGATGACATGGGTGTTTGAGTTGTCGTCATCGACACGGTCACTACCGATGGAGACGCCTTCTCCGCCACATCAATCACCGTCGACTCCTCATTCACCACCCGCTGACTCATAGTCACAGTAGGTTCTTGAGATATTTTCTTTCCACTTATCCGCTCGGCGATGTAATCAAGTGGTTTTATGACAAATAACTTATCCGCCAACGCTCCCCCCACGAGACCAATCCCTAAAACAAACATTAATAAAATGCCAAATAAAAAGCCTTTACGAGAATCATTCACCTGCGTCATACATTCCTCCTTCTAGACAAAATGTATAAAAATATATAGACAGCGAAGCTGAGAA
>CAZKMY010000038.1:0-4469 GCA_964554085.1 uncultured Pseudomonadales bacterium | reverse complement strand
TATTTCTCTAGCTCTTCCACTGCCCGTTGCAATTGGGTGTCCACCACAGTCGCTCCATCAGTCGCCGTTTCAGGCAACTTCACTTCAATGGCTGGAGTCAGCCCCTTCTCATGAATCCAATCGCCATTAGGCAACAACCATTTAGCGATGGTCACATGGAGCCCAGCTCCACCTTTCAGATCAACCGCTTCCTGCACCGTCCCTTTCCCAAACGACTTTTCACCAATCAACACTGCACCTACTCGATCACGTAATGCGCCTGCCAAAATCTCACTTGCCGACGCACTTCCGCCATTGATCAGAACATCAAGTTTAATTCCCAACAGTTTTCCTTGACGGTTCACTGTGTAATCCTGAGTCGTCAGCTTACCTTGTTGTTTTACTACCACTCCCTCAGGAATGAATTCACTGGCTAAATTAATCGCTTCCTGCAACAATCCTCCCGGATTATTCCTGAGGTCCAATACGACCCCAGCTAGTGACGCTCGTCTTGACTGAATCACCCGTACTGCCTCATCCCATTGCTGTTGAGTATTGTCACCAAAACGGGTTACTTTCAACCACGCTATCTTACCTGCATCCGATTTTTCCCATTTTCCATCCTTCCAATCACCCAGTTCCAATTCCGCCGAAGGCATCACAATCGTATCCCGAGTAATTGTCTTTTCAAACGACCCCTTCTCCTCTCGGTAAAAAGTTAGTGTAACTGCGGTTCCTTTCTTTCCGCGGATATAGTGCACGGCATCCTGCAGTGTCATCCCCGTCGTATCCTTATCCACATTCGCCGCTTCATCTTTGATATGAGTAATCACATCTCCCGCCCGAACTCCTGCCTTGATGGCTGGTCCATCCTCAAGAGGCGACTGCACTCCCACAGTTCCTTTGATATACCCCAACGAAATACCCACACCGTCAAATTGACCGTCCAAATCTTCTTTTGATTGTTTGTTGTCATCCGGAGGTAAATAGAGTGTGTACGGGTCCCCTACCGCTTCCGTCATCCCCTTAATCGCCCCATACACCATTTTTTGGTAATTTATCTTGCTCGAATCCACATAGTTCTGCTCAAGCCGATTCCACACTTCCCAAAATTGAGAAAAATCCAAATTTGCTTTATCTTGACGAGCTAACGATACGATGCCACCAAATCCAGATGCTTGTCCCGACTTAAATTGGTAACCAGCACCAAACCCAATCACAATCAGTGAAAGACCAATCGCGATTGATCGGATTGTTTTCAAGGCAATGCCAGGCCGACCCGAAGGGTTGGTCCTGAGCGGACTTGTCCTGAACGAAGTCGAAGGAGTCGAAGGATTTGTCACAGCAGGCTCAACCAATTTTCGCACAGTGCGTTTCTTTATCCTGAGCGAAGTCGAAGGAGTCGAAGGATTAGAAATTGTTTCAGACGAGGTAGATTTAGGCATACGACAAAAATCATACCCTACTTTTTTGCAAAATGCTTCCCCAAATCCAAAAAGACCTCGTGTTACCACAAGGTCTTTCTATATCCTAAACCCTGACGTCTATTGCCTTATTTAGCAATCGACACGAAAGGAACCAAAGCCATAAACCGGGCATGTTTGATAGCTCGGGTTAAATGACGTTGATGCATCAGACACACACCCGAACGGGAACGGGACACGATTTTGCCTCGTTCAGTCAAGAATGTTTTCAATTGTGAAGGATTAAGAAAAGTTGGTTCAGTCTTATCTTCACAAAACGGGCATTTAGCATCCCGGCGTGGTCTCTCTGTTCGACGAATCATAACAATATCTCCTTTTTAAAATGGAATGTCATCGGTATCGATGACTTCTTTTGTTGCTGATTTTTGAGGAGCAGGTTCAGATTTTTCCTCCTTCGGCTCGACGGAGTCCATGACGGAGGCGGCTACTTCGGTCTCCGCAGGAGCCACACCTGTGGCATCAGTGGGAGCGTAATCCATATCATATCCCTCTTCACTGTCACCATAACCACCCTTGCCCTTTGGATTACCCAACGCAATCATGTTGTCGATCACCACTTCGGTAATTTCGCGCTCCAAATTATCCTGACCAGTCCATTTACGAGTCTGCAGGCGACCTTCAACATATACCTTGCGGCCTTTATACAAAAGCTGTGAACAAATCTCAGCTAATTTAGCCCAAGCTACTACTCGATGATATTCTGTTTCTTCTTGACGGTCTCCCCCATCACTGGGAACCCAAGTACGATTGGTGGCTAAACCAAACGTACACACGGCCGTTCCTTGAGGAGTGTATCGAAGTTCGGGATCACGAGTTAAATTTCCAATAAGCTGAACACGATTTAATGAACGAGCTGACATAAAAATCCTCCTTTAACTCGCCGTAGTCGAGTCTGACTCGACGTAGGCGGTCATATAACAATATTATTCCGCTTTCTTGACGTGTTGTTTGACCAAAATATGACGCAAAACGCCACTCTCCAAACGAAGTTTGGTTTCCAAAGCTGCAGTCCGACTCGCTTCCATGTCCACGGCATAGACGTAATACATTCCGCGGTCATATTTTTTGATTGGGTAGGTCAATGCCCTCTCACCCCATTCATCACATGACACAACTTTCACTTTTTGTTTTGAAAGAAGTGAATCAACGTTTTCTTTAAATTTTTCCTTACCTTCAGCCGCTGCTTGAGGGGCTGTCAGAACCATAAGGTCGTACATCATAACGCGTACCTTAAAAAATTAATAACCTATATTAGTGGATATCATACTGCTTTGTACCAGATCCGAAGCCTTCCTCCGGATACCCTTTTTATCCACACATATTCTCACCCGCGAGTATACCATCGCTCCCCGCCTCTGGCAAGGGAAACATCATGCTTTTCCCTCAAGACCCGCAAACTGTCCGCCTTCAATTGTGAAATTGCTCCCCCGCAACCATGTTCCCACTTCAGTTAAGTTGGATACCATTGCTTTAATAAACCCCGGTTTCTCCCCACTTATCGCTTGTTTGTTCATCCACACACCCTCTACCTTACCACCAAAAACCTCATGCATTTTTTTTAAGTACTCCAAGCGGTCATCGATATAGATAATTCTCCTATACCCCAGGTCGCCAACATCTTCCCAGTTATGAATCACTGACGAAATTTTGTCGGTATGAATTTTATCCTCCCCCAACCCAATTAAATACTGTTCTATTCCCAATCCTGATTGCATAATTTTATGCAGTTGATACGTTTCAGACCCCTCAGAAAAAATTCGTAAATCATATCTTTCTTGTTTGGCTACATCCATTAAAAATTTCCAACCTTCTTGATCTACGCACTGACTAAAATCAATATCATAAAACACATCGTGAATCTTTGATTGATTCTCCTCACCAAATCTCGCAATAAATTCGTCAACGCTGATTTTCCCCGTATTCGCCTCACGCACTTCATCATACAAACGCCACACCTCAGCCGCTTTTTCTTCACCCAATAACTCAATCGATTTTTGTTTTTGCAATTCACGGACTTTTCCCCGGTCCATCACCACATCATCCCAATCCACCAACACCAATCCTGTATTTCTATTACTATAAACCATCACTTACATCCTACTCTTAACTACCAATCCTAAATTCAACCACGTCTCCATCCTTCATTACATAATCCCTTCCCTCACTCCGGGCTTTCCCGGCTTCCCGGGCACCTTTCCATCCATTCAGGGCCACAAAATCATCAAATGCCACCACATCTGCCCGGATAAACTTCTTCATAAAATCAGTATGAATCACTCCTGATGCTTCCACCGCACTCATCCCTTTGCGGATCGTCCATGCCCGGACTTCTTTTTCTCCCGCCGTCAAAAATGATTGCAGACCAAGCAACCCATATCCCGCTTGGATTAATCGTTCCAATCCACTTTGAGACAATCCTAACGATTCCAAATATTCCCGTTGTTCTTCCTCCCCCATCTCCGCCAATTCCGCCTCAATCTTCGCCGACACAATCACCACATTACTACTATTCACACCCAATACTTTTGCATACTTATCCCCTAAACCCTGTCCCCTGTCTCCTAACTCTCCTTCGTCCACATTCACCACATACAAAATTGGTTTCATGGTCATCAGACATAAATCTTTGACCAAAACCATTTCCTCTTCATCCAAATCCGCTTCCATCGCCCGCTTACCTTGATTCAACACGGCCAAAATCTTTTCAATTGCTCCCCATCGTCGCTTCATTTCAGGGGTCACATTCCCTTTGGGTGGTTGTTGTTTTGAGAGGGTTTGCAGATCTGCCAAAGCTAATTCAGTAATCAAAACCGTTTTATCATCCGCCGGATCGCCACTACCGGTCTGCACCACATCGGGATCTTCAAAGGCCCGAACCACCATACAGATAGCGTCGGCTTCGCGGATATGGGACAAAAATTTATTTCCCAATCCCTCACCTTGTGAAGCCCCTTTAACAATCCCCGCAATATCGGTAAACGTTACAGTTGCCGGCACCAACGGAGG
>CAZKMY010000037.1:3274-10038 GCA_964554085.1 uncultured Pseudomonadales bacterium | reverse complement strand
ATAAAAACATAAAACCCACTGTTCCCGCTATGATCTATTTTCGCATATCGTTACCAATATACTATCGTCAACGCTGACATGTTTCACGACTCTGTTCGAAATGGGAAGAGGTGGTACCACGTCGCTCCAATAACGGGAACACTGGGTTCTATTAAAAATCAGTGTTCATACATAGTGAAGAAGGGTTAAAAAGATCATGAAATCTACGTTTAGCGCATAGACTCCCTAAATTAAGCCATTTTAAGAACTTAAATAAGCTACTTGTTGACCATTAGTATGGGTTGACTAAACACCTCTCGGTGCGTACATCGCCCACCTATCAACCTAGTAGTCTACTAGGGGTCTTTCATTCTGCTTGCGCAGAACATGGAATCCTTATCTTGGGTGCGGTTTCCCACTTAGATGCTTTCAGCGGTTATCCGACGGAAATGTAGCTACCCTGCGCTGCCCCTGACGGGTACAACAGGCACACTAGGGATTTCCCCACTCTGGTCCTCTCGTACTGAGAGCAGATCCCCTCAAGATTCCCACGCTGACAGCGGATAGAGGCCGAGCTGTCTCACGACGCTCTGAACCCAGCTCACGTAGTGCTTTAACCGACGAACAGACGGACCCTTGGGACCTTCTCCAGCCCCAGGATGCACTGAGCCGACATCGAGGTAGCGAACCGCGCCGTCGCTAGGGACGCTTAGGCGCGACTACTCTGTTATCCCCGGAGTAGCTTTTATCCGTTAAGCCCGGTACCTTCCACAAAGTACACGAGGATCACTATGACCTGGTTTCCCACCTGCTCGGCATGTTTGCCTCACAGTCAAGCTCCCTTATGCCGTTGCACGTACAGCCCGATTTCCATCCGGGCCAAGGGAACCTTTGTGCGCTTGCGGTACTCTTTAGCAAGCAACCTCCCCAGTTAAACTGCCTTCCTGACAGGGTCCCTCCAAATAGCGTTTCCAGCTAGGATAGGTGAGATTTTCTAATTAAAACGAGCGGTATTACACAGATGATGTCAAAATAAATCCGACATCTCCCGCCTATTCTCGACGATCTCAATTAAAAAATCAGTGCCAAGATACAGTAAAGCTTCACGGGGTCTTCTTGTCCAGCTGTCAGTAGGCCGCATCTTCACAGCCAATGCAATTTCGCCGGGTCTTCCCTCAAGACAGTAAGGGGGTGGTTACACCATTCGTGCAGGTCGCTAATTAAGCGACTAGGGACTTCGCTACCATAGAACAGTTATAGTTACTGCTGCCGTTCACTGGGGCTTCAATTGAAAGCAATACCTTGCGGTAAAACTCTCGCAGTTAACCTACCAGCACTGGGCAGGCCTCAGCCCGTATACTTCCTCTTTCGAGTTAGCACAGACCTGTGTTTTTGTTAAACAGTCCCCCCCTAAACTTTTGTTGTATCCCAAGTGTTACCTTGGGAAGAGCATATTGCGAACGTACGCTCAGCTTCTTTGCCGAATTCCTTGAGGAAAGTTCTCCCGCTCGCCTTGGTCTACTCGACCAGTCCACCAGTGTCGGTTGTCGGTACGGCTCGGTTAGTATCTCGCTGCGACGCTTTTCTTGTCCCCTGACTTCACCCAGTTTTCCCAATCTTGCGATCAGAATTACCCACTACTCGATTAAACACCATGACGGATTTTCCAATCACGACTATCTTGCAGATTAGACACGGCAACTTCAACGCCATGCCTGGGTTAGCCAAGGGCACCCCGCCCCAGCTGGTAACGATACTACCCAAGGACAGGAATATTAACCTGTAATCCATCGGCTACGCCTATGAGGCCTCACCTTAGGGTCGCCTAACCTGGAGCTGACGAACGTTGCTCCAGAAACCTTGGACATTCGGCGAGCTGGATTCTCACCAGCTTCACGCTACTTATGCCACCATTCTCACTTCTATGCGCTCCACCTAGCCTTACAGCTAAACTTCACTGCACATAGAACGCTCCCTTACCACTCCATCTTGCGATGAAATCCATAGCTTCGGTCCTCTACTTGAGCCTCGTTACGTCTTCGGCGCCCTCTTCCTCGGCCAGTGAGCTGTTACGCTTTCTTTCAAGGATGGCTGCTTCTGAGCCGACCTCCTGGGTGTTTTTGGAAAAAGACTTCCTTTACCACTAAGCAGAGAGTTAGAGACCTTAACTGATGATCTGGGATGTTTCCCTCTTGCCCGCCCGGCTTAGCCCGGACGTACTGAGTCCCGACGAACACACAAATGGTATTCGGAGTTTGATTGAATGCCGACCCTTGCGGACCGGACACCCATCCAGTGCTCTACCCCCACTGTGCTATTTAGTCGAGCCTATACCTAGATATATTTCAGGGAGAGCCAGCTATCTCCAGACTCGATTGGCATTTTACCCCTAACCACAGTTCATCCGAGCGACTTGCAGCTCACAACGGTGCGGACCTTCCCTCGCCGTTAGGCGAGGTTCATCCTGACCATGGTTAGATCGTCTGGTTTCGGGTCTAGTACACAACACTAAGGCGCCCTATTCAGGCTCGCTTTCACTCCGCCTCCGTGATGACAATCACTTAAGCTTGCGCTATGTACTAACTCGGTGGCTCATTCTTCAATAGGCACGACATCAGTCCGGTGTAACACCGGACCTCTGTCGGATTGATAGCAGGTAGTTTCAGGTACTATTTCACTGGGCCTTTCGCCCTTCTTTTCACCTTTCCCTCGCGGTACTCGTTCACTATCGGTCATGTTGTATATTTAGTCTTGGAGCGTGGTCGCCCCAGATTCCCACCAGAGTTTGCCGTCTCTGATGGTACTCAGGTGTTCTTCTCTTGTGTTCTCAATTTCGAATACGGGATTGTCACCCTCTTTGATCAGACTTTCCAGACTGTTCTTCTATCGAAAACACAAGGTTGTGAAGAATCCTACAACCCCATTGATAAATCAATGGTTTGGACTATTCCCTTTTCGCTCGTCGCTTACTCAGGGAATCTCTTTCGATTTCTTTTCCTCACTTTACTTAGATATTTCAGTTCAAGTGGTTATCCCCCCACATAAAATGTGGAGTCCCATGCAATAACGCATGAGGGGTTTCCCCATTCGGACACCGCCGGATCAATGCTTCGTGACAGCTCCCCGACGACTTTCGTGGCCATGTACGTCCTTCTTCGATACAACATACCTAGGCATCCGCTACCTGCTTTTTTAAAGTAGCTTATTAAAATAAGTTCTTGCAATGGCTTAATTCAAAAAGCCTATGCGATTACTGACGTCACATTTATATAAAAATATGACAAAAAATTAAGACAAATAATAGAATCTTTCTTAAGAATCTTTAAAACCCTTCTTCACTTGTTAATGTACTGTAAGAATTAAGTTGGTAAGTAGTCTAGGTGTTCTAAACCACTTACTGCTTATTTCTTTGTTAAGTGTGCGATGATTTTCTGTATTCCGTCGAGTCAGACTCGACCTGAAAATCAACTCTATATTTTTGACTCGGACAAGTCAAACTTGCCTCGCTCTAGACTTGGCTTCTAGCGAAGCCGCGTCTGACGCGGTGGACCGTGCCAGGCTCGAACTGGCCACCTCTTCATTGCAAATGAAGTGCTCTACCAGATGAGCTAACGGCCCTTGGTTCGCCGTAATGCAATGTAGGCGACCCTAATTCACTTTTTCAAAAAGTGCCACCTGATGAGAAATAAAAACTCCCTTTGTTAGGGGGAGTAAACTTCAATCATGTCACCAGTCAATTCAACCGCGCCAAGTGCGCATAAGGCTTGAGCCTCCAATTTGAATTTGACAGTTAAGTAACATGTTTGAGGTGAATCTCCTTGAATATCAGGCAAAGGGTATTCTACTCGAAGCCTTTCTGAGGGTCAAGCAGTAATTACGGATACAAGCTACTCCAGGGGATATCCCCTGCAGGTAAAGCTGAGGCGGACGCATTCGTCCCTTGAGCTGTAAATGAATTAAAAAATTGCGAAAATCCTTCATTGAGTTGAGGATTCGCTACAAACACAAAGTGTTTGCCCACTTCGCGAATTACCCAAGCGTATTCCCCCGTCTTTGGATCAAACCAATACTTGGTTTTATAGCATTTCTGCAAATCCGCATATTTCTTTGGGTTAAATGCTTGCAATTCAGATTCATTTTGGGGACATTCACGCGCTCCATCTCGCATACACACATCTTTCAAGTGATTATTAAAATCATGGAACAGTATCAATCGCTTACCGCAAAAATCCCCTGCCCATAACCAGCCCCACATCAACATTGCCAACATCCCAAAAGAAAAAACCGTACTCAAAAACCCCAGGCCATAGGACTTTATGATTGATAGATGGGTAAATAGAGCAATAATACCCGTCATGATAATAGTCGTCACTATCGGCATGGCTAAAAGCACATAAATAAAGTCAATTGGAACAAAGCGATACAGAACGCCATCATAGCTAAATAACGCCAACAACAAAAAAGTGACGAAGGCACTAATAACAAGTGTTATCACGCTTAAAAAGAAGAGAAATCGTTTGCGAAATTTCACTCCAAACGCCCGAAGATACAAAGCATAAATCCCTGATACAACCAACAGTACCACCATTCCAATCACCGGCAACACCCACACTCCAGAAAACATGTTGTAAATATTCAGTTCAAACACCAAATTATTATACGGCAAACAACTTTACTTCTTCCTTACACCAAGGAGACCACTTCGCCTCGCTCGCCTCGCTGACACTCCGTCGAAGCGGGCCGGAATCTTGATGAAGGCGGGTATCCTCATTAAGTGTCTGTAAGAAATCCTGCCACTCCATCCATTTCCAATCAGCCACCTCAGCTAGATCAGGCTTAATCTCCCCTTCCACCACTCCTCTATATACAGGACAAACCTCATTCTCCATGACGCCATCCTTAGTGAATTGATATCGGTAATCATTCACTTTCTCAAGATCCTGTACCCTAACCTCTAACTCCTGATCAACTCGTCTTGCGATAGCTGCCTCATAGGTTTCTTGAGGAGCAGGATGGCCACAACAGCTGTTCGACCAGATCCCCGGCCAAGTTTTCTTACTCAAAGCACGTTGAGTAACCAGAATTTTTCCATCTTTATCGAACAAAAATACAGAAAATGCACGATGCAAAGGAGTTTTATCAGTATGAACTTCAGCTTTCAACGCCGTTCCAATTTCCCGATCCTGTTCATCCACCAACACCACTAATTCATCAGAAATCATATCAGTCATTATAAACTAAACCCTAGTTTACTATCTTCTTCTCTGCCCCAATCCATCCAATCGACTTATCTTGAATTTTTTCACTTGGGTCGAACCAATCCACTTTCACTTCCACTGTAAAGAGTGGTTCCTCCACCCCCTCTGCTTCAGCCGAATCAGCCGTTCCCCCTTCGTCATACAAATCCATCACCTCATAATCCGTAATCTCCATCGCTTCTCGTAATTCCCGGTCCAGAGCATCAGCCAGCAAATCACCTTGTTGCGCTCGACCTCGAATCACCATGGCTGACTGACGTGTTGTACTCTTAAACCCCAGCGTCACCCATTGACCATTATCTGTTTTCGTTTTCAAGACAATCCCCAACCAATACGGTTTCCCCGCTGGCATGTTTTCCGATAAGGATTCCCATGCTTCATCACGACTCACCGCTAACAGAAATTCTTTTGCATCACATGCATACGCATCAACCTCGCCATCTTGAAATCGATAGATTGCACCATCAACTGGATCTGACACAACCAGACCGCCGCCCTCACCATCTTCAGCCACAGCCGTCAATCCTTTTGGCAATCCCGACAGCGTTACCGAATCACCAAACGTATAGATCCCCTGTTCAGGACCAGAAGTATTTAAAATGTCTTGCAACCAATCGGGAAGTTTTGTATTCATATAAATTTCTTCTCAAGGTGGGCCTCGCCCGCCGAAGTAATCGGCTCGCGAAACGACTGAATAAGTCGTCTGCGCGAAGCAGTATTACGTAGGTGGGTGATCCAGGACTCGAACCTGAGACCTCTATCTTATCAGGATAGCGCTCTAACCATCTGAGCTAATCACCCGAGCAACCAAAATTATACAATAACGCTCGCCCGCCGAAGTTTCCGATTTGCAATACGGCCGAATAGGCAGTTAGTGCAAATTCGAAAAACGAATGGCTGGGCTATAAGAACATCGGAATTCTATCACACCAGACTTGGTGCGGAAAGTCCAAAATAACTGTAGGTTTTTGGTGTTGCCACCCTACCCCGATTTGTCCGCGCCATCAGTCCCATCTGCATTAAAAACGGTTCGTACACATCCTCAATTGTTCCTACGTCTTCTGCTGTCACTGCTGCGAGTGTGCTCAAGCCCACGGGTCCACCTTGAAATTTTTCAATGATCGCCAGCAGCAATTTTCGATCTGCCCCATCCAATCCCATATCGTCCACACCCAGAATATCCAATGCTTTGGCCACTTCCTTCACAGATATCGTTCCTTCTCCTTCAATTTGGGCGTAATCTCGTACTCGTTTCAGGAGTTTTAATGCCACCCGTGCTGTTCGCCGGGATCGCTGCCCCAAGAGCAACGCTGCTTCTGTATCTATCGAAATCTGTAATTTCTTAGCCGCTTGCTCCACTATGTTAGCTAAATCCTCTGCTGTATAAAAATCCAAATGTTGGGTTAAGCCGAATCGATCCCGTAAAGGGCCCGATAATTTGCCTGCCTGCGTCGTCGCTCCCACCAAGGTAAACCGAGGTAAATCAAGTCGAATTGACCGGGCTCCCGGACCTTTCCCCAGCACCAC
>CAZKMY010000037.1:927-3264 GCA_964554085.1 uncultured Pseudomonadales bacterium | reverse complement strand
TACACCGTCTCCTCCACCAAACGGTTCAAGCGGTGAATCTCGTCTACAAACAGAACATCCCCTTCTTCTAATCCTGTGAGAATTGCCGCAATATCCCCCGCCCGCTCCAGAGCCGGCCCCGAAGTTACTCGGATATTCACTCCCATTTCTTTGGCAATGATATGAGCCAACGTGGTTTTACCCAAACCCGGAGGTCCATACAACAAGATATGGTCCAATACCTCGCTCCGTTGCTTGGCAGCTTTAATTGCTAGTTGCAGCGCTTTTTTCGCCTTATCTTGTCCACAAAACTCTCCCCACTCTGTTGCCCTGAGGGACTGATACAATCTCTCTTCTTGAGCTTCAGCCTGCGAATCCATCACCCGAAAGTCTTGTCTACTATCACTCATTCTTAGCTTTCTATACTTTCCATACTTTTATACCTTCCATACCTTACCTTTTTCCCAGCAGCTTTAGTCCTGCTTTAATCTGAGCCTGCTCACTGGTTGTTCGATCAAGTTGTTTCAATGCTGCTTGAACATCACCTGGTTTAAACCCAAATTGCTTGAGCGCCAAAAACACCGCATCGTCTTCGTTTTCTTCCGCTAAATCCAATTCTTTTAAACTGCCAATTTTATTCTTAAGATCAATAATAATTCGCTGAGCACTTTTTTTACCTATTCCTTTCATTCGTTCAAAAAAATGCACATCAGCTTGGCTAATCGCAGTTTCAATCTGTTCTCCCGTCGCTGACCCAATGATATCCATGCCCGTCTTTGGCCCCACCCCCGACACGCTTATCAACAACTCAAACAGTTCCAGCTCTTCCATCGTTTTAAATCCATACAAAGTAATCGCATCTTCCCGCACCGCAGTATGTATATATAGTTCAATTTCATTTCCATTTTGCCTATCCCCTGGACCCTGTCCCCTAGACCCTACCCTCACCCTATACCCTACCCCATGCACATCAACCCATAATTCCTCATGTTTACATGCTACTATCGTGCCTTTTAAGTATCCAATCATTGTCCCATTCTATCAGACTTAAAGTCGTCTCTTTGGGGGCTTGTTTCTTATTTCTTATTTCTAGTACTATGGACGTATGAAGAATGCCTTGCTATTCAGTGGGTTTTTGTTGTTGCTTTCTGCAGCTCCCGTATTTGCTGCCACTCCCACCCCTACTCCCAAGCCAATTGGTCAGGTTAAAGGTCTATATGACGACCTGGAGTATAGCGATGTGGCTACGTATTCCGCATCGACATCTGCCACCCCAAAACCCACCATTTCCACCCGAACCGCAAGCACAAGCACCGCCAAAACTCCCGTTTCTGGTGCTGTTGAGAACACGCTGTTCTTGTTAATTGGCGGTTTTGCCTTTACTCTCTTGGGTATCAAGCTCGCGCATCAAGAAGCTTGACATTCATTTCAAAATCGGTTCTACTGTAAGTAGGTTATAACCCAAAGCGGGCATGATCTTTGGTAACTGGAGCTCAATTTGCTTTGGTTATTAAAGCAAATTATTAGTCGATCCTTAGATCATGTAACTCATATCGTTATTTGTCCTTAGGGTTTAGGAACTCTATAGAGACTGCCCTATGTTTTTCGGGACAAACCCCGTTTAAAACCAACATCCAAGTCAAAAAAGGCTTGGATGTTTGGTATCTAGGGGGATAATAGAAGTATCAAAGGAGAAAAGCATATGAAGGGTTTCATCAATTTCATTCGCGAACAAGGTGTGGTCGGCTTAGCAGTTGGGTTTATCTTGGGAGGGGCCGTTTCAAAAGTTGTCTCTGCATTGGTCACTGACATCATCAATCCCCTCGTCGGCATTATTCTAGGTTTTGCCGGCAATCTTTCTGCCATGACCCTCAAATTAGGGCCTGCCGTCATTAAGTGGGGCGATTTCCTGAGTGTATTGATCGACTTCCTCATCATTGCCGCTGTTGTGTACTATGGTGTTCGCGGCCTTGGCCTCGATAAATTGGACAAAAAGAAAGATAAATAATCATGGATCAAATCACCCCAGAATTAATTTCTCCCGTTGATACTCAAGTTTCTCCCTCTCCCATTCCACCTCCGCCTTCTCCCCCGGTGAAACAGTCGCACAAATCAATTATGGGAATATTGATTGGCATCACTGCCTTTGCCCTCGGTGCCGCCGGATACTTTGGCTACCAACTATACAAAAAGAACAATAATACTCCTGTTGCCTGCACACTTGAAGCAAAACTCTGTCCCGACGGATCGAGTGTGGGACGATCCGGTCCAAAGTGTAAATTCACCGCCTGCCCAGAAGTTCAAGCGCAAAAACCGCCTTCTTCCCCTGACCCCACTGCCGACTGGGAAACGTATACA
>CAZKMY010000037.1:0-917 GCA_964554085.1 uncultured Pseudomonadales bacterium | reverse complement strand
TACTGCCCTTACAATTCAGTTTAAATACCCATCGCAGTGGACAATGCGAGGATTTGCTGGAGACGTGGAAAATTATCAGAGCACAGACACCACTCTTACTCGTTTTGCAATGGAAAGCCCAGATAATTCGCTTACTTTGACAGTTAGCAACGAAGCCAATGAGATGAAATTTGATCCGTCATGCAGCATTGATAAACAAACACCTACTGATATCAAAATTCTTGACGGTAGTGTCTTTATAAAAACCGTTGTTGTTGTCAATTGTACGAAAACCGACAAATCGACATCAATAATGTTTTCTAATTCAAACAAACAATTGTCATTGCGGTTTCACTACAATATGACAAGTCAGGCAGAGTCAGAAAAAATCATCGATCAAATCCTCTCCACCTTTAAATTCACCAAGTAATTACTCCATCCTTACTTTCCCGCAGATTCCAGCGAATTCAGCGCGCAGACAGGAATCGAGGGGGATCCTCCTCTCTTGTATTTTCCTCTGTATTTCTTCATACTGACCAGAGCGGTAACAATTTAGTTGGAAATTTTTTATGGACCAAATCTTAAATACTCCAGAGGTTAATCTCCCCACCGATACTCAACTTCCCACAAATCCACCTCAAATTGCAGCAGCTCCAGTAATTCAAGCCGCAAAGCCGTCACCGTTAGTACCCATCAGTCTGGGAATAAGTGTCATTGCCTTGGGTATGGCTGGATTCTTTGGCTATCAATACTTCCAACTAACCAAGCTCCAACAATCCGCCGAACCAGCCCAAACCACAGAAACTTCCACCTCCATTCCTACTCCCTCGGTAGATCCTACCGCTGACTGGAAAGTGTATTCGAATACAATTCTCGGGATTGAATACAAACTCCCCCAAAATTTTCGGCTTATAGATCAAAGTGGTAAAGAAGTAGAA
>CAZKMY010000036.1:3307-10146 GCA_964554085.1 uncultured Pseudomonadales bacterium | reverse complement strand
CACCAATTGTTGACAAGCCACTATTTGACCAGGTTAAGCAGATTAAGTCGGGTTTTAATAAAAAACGGTTTAAGTATGCGGGCAAACCTTACCCCTATCGTGGGTTATTGCGTTGCGGGGTGTGCGGTTTGGCTATTACTCCCGAAAAGCATAAAGGCCATGTGTATTATCATTGCACCCAATATAACGGTAAACACGAAGCCTCATGGATTAGAGAAGAGAACATCACCGAACAATTGGGAGCCGTATTTAAACGGCTTCAATTGCCAGATGATGTGTATCAACAGATTTTGGAAGTGCTGCGGTCAAACCATGATGCAAAAATGGATTTTCGGCAACACGAGTTTACCCAATTAACTGCCGAACGCGAGAAGTACACCAAAAGATTGGAGCAACTATACATTGATAAATTGGACGGTCGTATTACTGATAGTGAATATGACAAGTTTTACCAATTGTTTAGGGAAAAAATTGCCGAAATTGACGCTCGTTTGGCCATGCTTCAACAGGCTGATGACGATTATTATTTAACCGCTAATTATCTGGTAGAACTAACTAACCGCGCCTATGAATTGTTTGTCGGTTCTGAAGTTGAAGAAAAACGCCAATTAATCAAACTTGTACTATCGAACCTAACATTAGATAAGAAAATAGTGCGATATAAAGCGGTAAAACCGTTTAAAACTATCTTAGATTTCAATGATAATCAACTAGGGCTCCCCGGGTAGGATTCGAACCTACAACCTTGAAGTTACATGTAACCCATACGTTTCCGTACAGCATGGACTATCTCTTCATCCCACTTCACATAAAGTTTCGTGGGAGTAGGGCGCTAATTGGTGTACTCACCTAGTCTCTGCGCCTTCCTCATCTTTCGATAAAGCTTGGCTCAGGATTACCATATGGTTCGATTCTCACTCACCATGAAGGCTTCCCTGAATTCACCCTATTTTCGCTACATCATTACTAATGTAGGCTGCAATTTCGTTTACAGCTTCCTGCTCTGCCGTTGAGCTACCGGGGAATGAAAATAATTCGCAAACTCGAATAAAATTCTAGTCAACGAATTATTCTTCATTTTATGAATGTGCAATGTGCAGGCGAGAATGTGCTGCACCACGTATCGAATTATAACAGTGCTCTTTTAAATAAACCAGACGGTTGTTGTATCATGAGATTAACTTAAGAAATAGCTTTTTTGGGAGTTGTTATGGATACATCGGACACATCGCCAGTTATGCCACCTGTACCGGAATATACTTCGCCCATTGAATCAACTCCCCTTCCTACCCGGTCACCCGTGAGTCCCCTGGTACTCATTCTTTCAGTCCTGCTGATTGGAGTTTTTGGGGCGGCAGTGTATTTCCGCCTATCTGGGACTAAATCCCAATCTGCTGTGGTTCAGCCGACTCCCCAAATCACCACCATGGGAGCAAGTGTGGTGCTGTATGAAGGAGAAGTGGAATACAAACGGGGTGATGAAGGTTGGAAAACTCCAACCCCCACCATGCAATTGGTCGAAACTGATCAGGTCCGAGTCCTTGATTCTGGTAGAGCGGTGATTCAATTTGATGATGGGAGTGTAATTCGACTCAATGCAGGCACAACGATTACGTTGCAAAAATTGGAACTGAATAATGTAGTGATCCACAGTACTAAAGGTGAAGTCTATGCTCGGATTGTTAAATCTGACCGCACTTTTGTGATTGCTACGGATGAGGCGCAATATGAATCCTTGGGCACTGCCTATAAAACAATTAAAACCAGTTCCACTAATGGCGTTGAAGTGTATCAAAGTAAAGTGAAGGTTCACGAAAACGAATCAGTAATCACGGTGGATGAGGGAAATAAATATGTGGCGGGACGAAACCAACAGCCCACCAAGCTGGCTATGGCTGATGTTCGCAAAGATGAATTTGTGCAATGGAATAAAACGCAAGACGAACAGGAACAAGAATTTACAAAAGAGATGGGAGTGCTTGCTGAGGTGAATACCACCCCCACACCAACTCCGACGCCAACAACTCAACCCACTTCCTCCCCAACTTCTGCACCCTTGATTGATAAATCATTGTCTTTGTCTGCCGTTAAAGTTGACGATGGTGTGCGACTGACATGGACGGTAGGTAATGGCTTGTCGGTACCTCAGGGATTTAAGCTGGTGAAGAGTGAGTCAGCTAATCCGGTATATCCCGGAGATGAATACCAATATCTGTCCGATTCCGGAACCCGGTCGTATACGTGGTCACTTAAAAATGGAAAGACCTATCATTTCCGCGTGTGCACCTATGTCGATGGCAAATGCGCGGTGTACAGCAATGATGTGTCTGCTACAGCGCCTCAAAAAGAAGAGTCTTCTTCTGGAGCTGTGAATTCGATTACTGTATCTAAGAGCGGTGACAGAAGGGTGTCATGGACGGTAGATGGTTACTCCAGCAAAGGGTACAAACTGGTGTGGTCGAAGAATAGTAACCCTGTGTACCCTAATCGCGATGGAGATAGATACGTCTACAACGACAATCCAGACAACAAACAAGGAGAAGTGAATGCGTTTGATGGAGGTGGAAAATATTACATCCGCGTCTGCGAATACTTGGGCGGCGCGTGCGGAGTTTACTCTAATCAAATTGAAATGGATTTGTAATTAACAGATAGGGAAGTAAAAGAATATTTGTATAGATCCCGGGTCAAACCCGGGATGACGAGGGTTTGGTTATACCCCAACTTGGTTCATGCAGTTCTGACCCTTATCAATAAAGGAGCGGATGCTGTCGAGATTACCGTCGATTTTTCGGTAGACCGACTCATCGGAATTGAAGGCATTATGTGGCGTGATCAGAACATTTTGCATACCAATGAGGCGATGATTGAGATAGACTTCAGCCAGTTCATGCTCGGCAGGAAAGGTGGTCATACCTCCTGCATTGGGTTGCATGTAGGCTTCTGATTCTAAGACGTCCAAACCTGCCCCTCGAATCCGCTTTTCTTCCAGGGCTTTGACGAGAGCTTGCGTCTCGATGAGTGGACCACGGGAAGTGTTGACCACGATACTGCCTGGCTTAAGTTGTGTGTAGTTGGTCAGATTCAACATATGATAGGTATCTTGGGTCAATGGCACATGGAAGCTGACCACATCGGAATGGGTAAAAATATCCTCGATCCGATCGACATAGGTGAAGTTGGAGAATTGGTCGGCAAAAGCTTGGTCACGGTGAGGATTGAGAACCCTGAGTTTCATGGAAAACCCCCGGGACATGAGGGCGACATGGCGGCCAATAGCGCCGAGGCCAATAATTCCCAAGGTCTTGTCATACAGATCAAAACCACGGAGACCATCGGAAGAAAAATCGGCGGCTTCGGTGCGATCGTAACTCTCGAAAATGCGGCGACTGAGCGCCAAAATCATGGCCCAGGTATGTTCGGCAACGGTAATACTGCCGTATTGGGGCACATTGGTGACAATGATGCGCCGCTTGGCGGTGGCCGCTAGATCGATATGATCAAAGCCGGTGGAGCGGGTACCGATCATTTTTACTTGAGGCAGCTTATCTAAAATTGCAGGAGTGATTTTAGAATAGACATTTATAGAGAGAATATCAGCATTCTGATAATCCTGACTGTTGGCTTCTGTTAGGGCTTGGGGGCAAAACACTAATTCGTGATCAGTCAGCTTGGAGGTAACGTAGGCTTCTTCCCATGGTTCGGTCTCAAAGAAAACAATTTTCATATATATCTATCTTAGCGGAAAACCATGTAAAGTTGTATTGACATTATGTAAAGCTTACTTTACAATTTCACTATGACTACACAACAATACGCTCGGACCCGTGCCATGGTGGCTGTCTTTGTGGCAAGTTTGGTCAGCGTTGGCGTTACGCTCGACAGCCCCATGTTAGCCGGAGCAGCCGTGCTGACCGGAATGATTTTCTTATTGGCAGTAAAGTCAAAAACTAAGATTGTGGTGGATGAGCGAGAAAAAGCTGTTCGAGAGAAGGCTGCTCATCTGACGTATGCCATTTTTACTCCTACCATTGGATTGGGATCTTTTTTCTTGATTTTGTTTGGACAACAAAAAACACCCTATATTTTCGCATTGGGACAAGTGTTGGCATATTTAACTTTGTTTTTGATCTCCATTTATTCTTTGTCGCTTCATTTTTTGAACCGACGCTACGGTGGAAAAACTAATGAAGAATAACGTAAAAGTGTATCGGGCTCAGCAAGGAATAACTCAGGAAAATTTAGCAGAAGCGTTGGGAGTTAGCCGGCAAACTATTATTGCAATTGAGAGTGGTAAATATCTCCCCTCTTTGGGATTAGCTTTTCGTATTGCCCGTCAATTTAACACGTCGATTGAAACTCTATTTATCTATGATGGAGGGAATGATGATGAAGAGGAAATATAAATCTCTCGTGAACAAGATCGCTTATCTTGCGGCGATTGGAATTAGCATCGGAGTTTTGTTTTTTGTGATTGGTTGCACCTGGATTGGGTATGAAGCTAAAAGTCTATGTGAAGAAGCGCAGCTAAAATTTGAAGGCAACTGCACGCAAGCTTTGACTGGTATGTTGAATGACACCACGCAATCGTACCGAAAACGAAATGATGCGATTTGGGCGTTGGGACAATGGGGAGATCCGGCAGCACTACCCGCACTTCAATCGTATTGGACCGGAGTGATTCCTGACCGAGAACCTCTCAATGGAACGATTAGTCAGTACGAATTGAAAAAGGCAATTACCTTGTGTTCTGGCGGAACAAATTTGTCCGCGTTTATTTGGCGGGGAAGTTTTCAGTAATTTTTGATTTTTATTGTAGATACCGTATACTTTTTTTATGAGTAGTTTTTCGGATCTAAAAAATCTTCAAGCAGCATACGACTTGAAGGAAGCTTTAACCCAAACGGACGACCGATTGTTTGGAAGCCAAAAGGCTGAGGGGGCGACTGGTGGTAGGGGTGGGGGCATGATTGGTGATCCACGCATGCTCCCCATCGTGACACCAAATGGCCGAAACTTTTTGCGGGATTCGGCAAAGGGTATGCGACCGATGATTAACCGGGAAGAAATTAAGCCGGGAAATATTATTGCGTATACATCGGAGACGGGCGAATCTCAGTACGCACAAGTAAGCGCGATTGGAGAAGTTGGAATTGATCAAGATGGAGTGACGGTAAAGGAGATTGATGCGGCAACTGCGGCAAAGTATATACAGGATCATCCTGAGAGTAAGCAAGTTACACTCACCCGGGATAATTTACGTAGGGAATTGGTATATAAAGAATTGCCAAAAGGGTTTTGGGATAAAGTGTTTGCTCCGCTGGATTGGTTGGCGATAAAGACGCGAAATAGTCCTTTAGCTCAACTATTTAACCGGCTGACTACTTTTAGAAATAAGGATATATTAATTGTGATTGCTGTCTTGGGAGTGCTGGCGTATATGGCACTCACGTTTTATCTCGTGGTGAGATAAGTTATTTTTTCATCGCTTGTTTGCGTAATTCGGGCGGCATCTTTTCGATGGCGTACCGCAGGGCGGTTCGGGGCATGGTAGCTTTGTGTTTTATAACGTACTCAAACACGGGTTGTTGATGAGCTTGACTGGCGGCTTTGAGCATCCACCCATAGCCTTTTTGCACCAGATCATCAGGATCCTGCAATAACCGATCAGCGATAGTAAAAATTTCGGGTAAGAATTTGCCATGGCGGGCGGGAAGAATGAGACTGACTGCTGAAGCGCGTTTCATCCAACGATTATTCGATTGCGTCCAAGTGATTAACCGGGTAATGAGGGAAGGATACATCTCCACTAAAGCACCTACTGTGTGATTGCATAATGTGTCGCAGGTAGCCCAATTGGTGACGTAGTGATTGATCCAGCTTTCAAAAATATCTATATCTGATTCAATAAATTTTTTGCGCCGTTCGTATGACCAATTGCAGGCAAGAATATTTTCTTCAAAGATCCCTGTTTGCCACAGTAATTCACACAAATGAAAAATTTCTTGCTTGGATAGATTTTTTACCTCTGCATAGAAATCTTTGCCGAGTTGTTGAGCATCTTTTGATGACAAACCATGAACGTTGATGGGTTCTTTAAAATACCGTTTGCTTCCCTCTTTAATTTTTGGATCAGCTTTTGATTCAAATGAAGTTTGGATTCGATTAATGAGTGGGTGCGACATATGAGTGGAGTATACACGTATCACCTATCTGTTTCAGGTATATTTCAGATCTTTTGTTATGATGAATTCATATACAGGAGATATATCTATGTTGGTTTTATTAACGCAGGTAGGAGAATCAACCCGAGGACTTGAGCAATTCCAGCCTCGAGTGGAAGAGTATTATTTTCCGTATTGGGCGGCAGGATTGTTGACTGCATATCTTATCAGTTTTATGTTGGTAAAAATGAAAAAGCTGCCTTTGGCAGTGCAGCGGAAATTTTGGAATGTGTGGCTAGGACTGTTCTTTTTTAGTGTGGCGTCGACGGGAATCTATTTAGTGATTCGATCTCAGTATCACGTTCAGATTTCATTGCCGTTTGATATCAAATTTTTGCACGTTGAAACAGGCATCGCGTTTTCCGTGATCGCCATTTTCCACGTCCTGTGGCATTGGGCCTATATCAAGGCACTGTTTAAGAAATAATCATTCGTCATCCCGGACTTGATCCGGGATCTATAAAAATAGACATGGATCCCCGATGCAGGCCGTTGGCCTCCTCGAGGATGACGCAGGTTATTCGAGGAAGTCTTGTAACTTTTTTCTTCTCGATGGGTGTTTGAGTTTGCGTAAGGCTTTGGCTTCGATTTGACGGATACGCTCACGAGTAACTC
>CAZKMY010000036.1:547-3207 GCA_964554085.1 uncultured Pseudomonadales bacterium | reverse complement strand
TTGAGTTTGCGTAAGGCTTTGGCTTCGATTTGACGGATACGCTCACGAGTAACTCCAAATTTCTTACCCACTTCTTCTAGGGTCATGGGGCGTTGGCCTTCGAGACCAAAGCGCATCTTCAACACTTTAGCTTCCCGATCGGATAAGGCTTGAAGGACTTCGTTCACATTCTCTCGAAGCAGCCGCTTACTGGTGGCTTCATACGGAGTCAGTTGAGTTTCATCTGCGATGAAATCGCCCAAATATGAGTCATCATCGTCACCGATAGGAGTCTCTAACGAAGTGGTCTTTTGGGAAATCTTGAGGATTTCACGGACCTTGTCGGGAGAAATAAGCATTTGTTTACCGATTTCTTCTGGCGTGGGTTCGCGACCTAGATCTTGCATGAGTTTCCGGGAAATCCGTACCAGTTTGTTGATGGTTTCGACCATATGAACAGGAATACGAATGGTGCGAGCCTGATCGGCGATGGCCCGAGTGATGGCTTGGCGGATCCACCAAGTGGCATAGGTGGAGAATTTAAAGCCCTTGGTCCAATCATATTTTTCAACCGCACGAATAAGGCCTTTGTTCCCCTCTTGAATGAGATCCAAAAAGGTCATACCACGGCCAATATATTTTTTGGCAATGGAGACCACTAACCGTAAGTTGGAATCGATAAGGCGGGATTTAGCAACTGCACTACCGTCTTCTACCGCCTGGGCTAAGACAATTTCTTGTTCCCGAGTCAGTAGCGGAATCCGACCAATTTCTTTTAGGTACATGCGGACAGGATCAGAAATGGAGGTTTCTGCCAGAGTAGAGATAAGCTCTAGTTCTTTTTCTAATTCAGTGGGGCCAGATACTTCTTTGTCGGTTTCTTCAGCAACGGTCTCAAAGACATCGATGCCTTTGGACAACAGGACGTCGTATAAATCATCTAATTCATCTAAAAATTGTTCGGGAAATTGAAAAGCCTCTAAGATTTGATCTTGAGTGATGAATCCTTGCTCTTCACCATGAGTAACAAGCTCAGCAACTTTTTGTTTGCGCTCTTCAGTCTTGAGTTCAGCTTTGGTTTGCTTATGCTCTTTGATTACTGGTTCGTCTGACATATGATTTTCATTTTTCCCATCCACAAGCTGGTCACGCTCTTCTATCTAGAAGAGGATTTATGCCTGAAAAGCGAGTGGAATTTTGGGAATGTCTTTCCGATGATTATTAACTTGTAAACAAAAACTAAGACACGCAAAAAAATGCCGTAAACAACGGCAGTGTTTGTCTTATAGGAGTTATTATACCGATTTATTATCCCCTCGTCCACCGTCGTCTTCGCGAGAGCGACTGGTGAGGGCGCGATATTCTTGTTGGAGGGCTCGGAGCGTGGCCTCATCTATATTTGTAGCACTCATCAGATGTGAAAGTTCAACCATGCGCTGTTTACTCCACATGTCTGATAATTGCTCTACGGTGGCACTCAGTAAATTTTGGATAGCTTCTTCTGATTCTTCAAGCCATTTAACCTGCATGGTAAATACTTCTTCTGCCAAAGGCCGGGTGGCTTCGGGTAATTGTTTTACCAAAGCAGCGCCTCGGCTAGTGAGATCACTATTGACCAAACTGTCGACTAACCGTTTGAGGTGAGGTTCAGAAAACCAGCGGACCTCAATTTGCTTCAAGGATTTGGCCGGATTTGATGACTGGAGAACGAGACCAATTAATTGGCGCTCGAGTAACTCTCGACGGGAGTATGACGCTGGACTTGGAGAAGGCGCGGTGGATCCCAATTGAACGGTACGTCTGGTTTTTTGAAGTTCTTCGTTGAGAGCGATATCTGACACATGTAATTTTTCTGCCAATTTTTTCATGTAAAATTCCCGTTCAACCGCGTGTTCGATTTTGATTAGCTCTGGCATGACACTTTGGGTGATTTGCTTTTTTCCTTCACCTGTCTCGGGATTGAATTGTTCGCAAGCAGATTCAATCAGATAGCTGTAAACAGAATCTGCTCCGGTAATGGCTGCTTTCCACGCTGTGGGGTCAGATTTGGCCAACTCGTCTGGATCTTTGCCGCCGGTGATACGGACAACCCGGAGGTTGAGAGCTTGTTTTTCACAGACAGTGATGCCCCGATGGATTGCATCTTGGCCAGCCGCGTCGGCATCAAGGGCGAGAATGACATTGTGTGTAATTCGGCGAATCAGACTTGCCTGCTCATCGGTCAGGGCAGACCCTTTGATCGCTACGGCTTCTTTGATGCCAATTTGATGAGAACTAATCACATCAAATTCGCCTTCCATAATAATGATGCGATTATTTTCCCGAATGGTTTTTTTAGCGAGATTCATTCCAAAAAGTAATTCACTCTTGTGGTAATACTCCGTTTCGGGAGAGTTGATATATTTGGCTTCTTTGGCATCAGGATCCATGGTCCGGCCGGAAAATCCTACAATTTTCCCAGCATAGGTAGTGAGCGGAAACATGATGCGGGAACGAAAACGATCATAATATCCGTTTGAAGACTCGCCGCGGCGAATGATGAGACCGGCAGCTTCAAGTTCAGTAAGGGTATATTTTTTTCTCTTAACTAAGTACTGCTGCAATCCGTCCCAACTGTCTAATGAGTACCCTAGTTTAAAATCCTTGATTGATTGATTGGAAATGCCACGGGATTTAAGGTA
>CAZKMY010000036.1:0-537 GCA_964554085.1 uncultured Pseudomonadales bacterium | reverse complement strand
GAGAAGGTAATGATAATATTCGGAAGCTAAATGCATTAATTCGAGTACCCGATCCCGCTGTAATTCTGATGTGGTACGTTCACGTTTTTGGAGGACAACCCCGGCACGCTCCGCCAACATTTCCAAAGCCTCGGGAAAGGTTAGTCCCTCATAGTTCATGAGGAAACTAAAGACATCACCAGAAGCCCCACAACCAAAACACTTGTAGATTTGCATATCGGGAGTGACAAAAAATGACGGACTTTTTTCACCATGAAAGGGACATAAGCCTTTGAGATTCCGACCGGATTTTTTTAAGGCGACCCGTTCTCCGATAATGGAAACAATATCAACTTTGGATTTTACTTCTTCAACCTGACTGTCTGGCATGGTAAAGAGATTGTAGCATTTAGTGACAAGTAACAAGATACAAGAAACAGGTTATTTATTTATATCTAATCGGGGTTGGCCGTAGTCAAAAATGGTGGTGGGATGTTGTTGGTAGTTGATAGCGGATACTTGGTGATTGGTAAGGGTAATTTCCATATCCAAGATCAT
>CAZKMY010000035.1:0-10235 GCA_964554085.1 uncultured Pseudomonadales bacterium | reverse complement strand
TGAGTATTTAGCTCTTTTTTATTAAGAAAATTATAAGGAAACACTTTCTTCATCGGAGAGGGTAAACAATATATTCTAATGGATTTAGTATCAACTTCTTCTGCACAAATTATCTTTATCGCTAATGGCGAATCAGTCAAAAAAGAGATTTTGCTTAGTACCGGAGATACAAATTTAAATGCTTTAATAATAGAATCTCGAAAATTTTCTGCTTCAAATTCTCCGCTTTCAATGTAACTTAACCTACCATCATTATTTGCTTTGATATCAAAAGTAATTATTTCGTCATGAACAGTTGCTTCAAGTACGAAGCTTACTGGAGTTGTTTCTGTTTTTAACTCTGGAGAGTAGATAATAATGTCTGTATCTCCGTCTTGAGGAGTTGGTGGATGAATGTCTTCTATACTTAAATTTACTGCCGTTGTTAATGCGATTTTTACTTGATATTTTCCAGATTTTCCCTTAGGACTAGAGTCCTTATCAGGATAAACATTTACGATTGTAAATTCTTCCCATCTCTGACTATCTTCTTTTGGAATTTTAGTTTCTGGCATAGTGTAAACGGAGACTAACATCGTTTTTGTACGGATGCAAATGAGTGAAGTGCGTATGTCTTGTGGAGAAACAAAAACCCCCGAGTCTAACTCGGGGGTTTTGAGTTCTTAATTAAAGAGTGGTTTATCTGCGGAAGGGGCGGGAGCCGAAGCCGCCACCGTGCCCGCCACGATCTCCACGATCTCCACGATCGCCTCGATCACCGCGGTCACCTCCACGAGGGCGGAAACCGGAATCGCGACCTGCGCCACCACCATTACCATTGCGACGTTCAGCTTTGACAGCTGCTTCTTGTTCTGGAGTCAGAGTGGTCAGGTTGATCCGGCCCATATTGTCGATTTCGGTCACCCGCACATGGAGAGTGTCACCAAGGTGAACAATCTCGTTGGGGTCACGAACGAATTCGGTAGAGAGTTGAGACACATGGACTAAACCATTTTTACCAGGTAAGAGTTCGACGAAGGCGCCGAAGTTCTCAATCCGGGTAACGGTCCCATCATATTCTTCACCTGGTTCGATTTCTTTGACAATACCGGTCACCATAGCGACTGCACTCGCGATTGCTTGAGGATCGATAGCACTGATGTAGACACTACCATCTTCTTCAATATCAACTTGAGCACCGGTGGCTTCAATAATACCCTTGATGACTTTGCCGCCTGGACCAATCACTTGGCCGATCATATCGACAGGGACTTTCACCACTTCGATCTTGGGAGCGTATTGAGACAAGGTCTTTCTGGGTTCAGCAATGGTGGAGAGCATGTGTTCCAGGATTTCGATACGGCCGACTTTGGCTTGAGCCAAGGCGCGTTCCAGGACATCCATGGGGATACCTTTAACTTTGATATCCATCTGCATGGCAGTGATACCTTCACGGGTACCGGCCACTTTAAAGTCCATGTCACCCGTATGATCTTCCATGCCTTGAATGTCGGTCAGGACAACATAATTGTCTTGGTCGACCATCAGACCCATGGCAATACCAGCTACTGGTTTTTTGAGAGGGACACCCGCATCCATGAGGGAGAGGGTAGAACCACAGACAGAAGCCTGAGAGGTGGAGCCATTACTGGACATGAGTTCGTTCACCACTTGGATGGTGTAGGGGAATTCATCTTCAGAAGGAAGCATGGGAACTAAGGCTCGTTCAGCCAAGTTACCATGACCGATTTCGCGGCGGGAAGGATAGCCAACCCGACCGGTTTCACCGACAGTGTAAGGGGGCATGCTGTAGTGATGAATATAGCGCTTCTCGGTTTCGCCTTCCATGTTTTCAATCAATTGATTGAGGGAGGGGGCACCTAATGTGGTGATGGTCAGGGTCTGGGTGGAGCCACGTTTAAACATGGCTGATCCATGAGTCCGGGGAAGGAGACCAACCTCGGATGATAAGGGACGAATCTGGGTCCAGTCACGGCCATCAGGACGAACTTTGTCGTAGATGGTTTGACGGCGAGCTTCGTCGCGGATCATATCATGAATGACGGTCGAAATATCACCTTTGACGAAATCAGGATATTTATCCATGATAGCCAAGATGGCTTCATCCAAACCTTCGAGGGGTTGAAGCGTAGCTTCGGCTTTGACCCAAGCTTTCACTTGATCAGCGGTGACTTCAGCTTTGACGGCATCAATGCATTCTTTGGAAGGAAGTTTAGGTACAAACGCAGCTTTGGCTTTACCCCAGGTCTGACACCAAGCTTCAATTTCACCCGCAATACGGGCATTTTCTTTTTCAGCTAGTTTGAAGGCTTCGAGCATTTCTGCTTCGGAGACTTCGTTGGCACCCGCTTCCAACATGACCGTGGCGGTCTTGGAACCGGTGATGGTGAGATCCAGGTCAGAAGTTTCGCGCTGGGCAAATGTCGGATTGATGATAAATTCACGGGTGTCGTGATTTAAGCCAACCCGAACACCGGACACGGGGCCTTCCCAAGGGACAGGTGATCCCATGAGGGCGGCAGAAGCGGCATACATGGCGACCATGTCGGCGTCATTTTCACCGTCAGCAGACAAGACCATGGCAACAACCTGGACTTCGTTGATCAACCCCTCGGGGAAGAGTGGACGAATGGTCCGATCAATGACCCGGCCTTTGAGGACAGCCTCGTCGGAAGGACGGCCATCACGTTTGACCCAGCGGGAGCCCTTAATTTTGCCACCCGCGTAGAGTTTTTCTTGATATTCAACGGAGAGCGGGAAATAGCCCAAGCCTTCGTTGGCACGGCCCATGACGACCGTGACGATAACCATGGTATCGCCCATGCGAGCGGTCACGGCTGAAGAAGCGCGTTCGGCAAAGCGACCGGTCTCGAGCGTGACGGTTTTACCACCGATTTCGATGGTTTTGGATGTGATATCCATATTTTTTATTTGGAAAAGGTCTTTTAACCAGTTAAAGAGTTCGGAACCGGAAGCGGACAGACCACTTCGAGTGCTGAAGTCTTTAGCTGGAGATCTTTTCCACCTTTCTTTCACATTAATATCTGTGTAATTTAACTATATACGAGATGGGCCCTTTTGAGGGGGCCCATTTAAACATTCACTTATTTGGATAAATTGAGCTTACTGATCAATTCTTTGTAGCGATCTTCGTTTTTGTCCATTAAGTAACGGAGGAGACGACGACGTTTACTGACCATTTTCAATAGACCTCGACGGGAATGATCGTCTTTTTTGTGTAATTTTAAATGTTCGGTGAGCTGAGTGATTTTCTCAGTCAACAAAGCAACTTGGACTTCTGGAGAACCAGTGTCACCGGCTTTGGTGCCGAACTTCTGCATGATTTCTTGTTTGGCGTCTGTGGGAAGTGCCATAACTTGAGTTCCTTTATTGGATTGACATGTGTGCCCATGTCTCAAATACATGTTCTGGCACCATCAAAATCCATTTTTTGATATTGCACGAGATTGTACCACAAATTAGTTGGTTTTGGGAGCTTTGAGGATCTTGGGAGTTAACCATTCCTCTGGAACTGCTTCCGGGGCAACATTATCCACTTGAATAGGTTCTGCTACAGGTGCGGGTGCAACTGGTTTGGCCGATTCAGGTTCAGCTTGAGGCAGCGCTAACATGATCCGGGTACCGCCAGCGCGAATTAATTTGGCAACCGCATCAAACGTGGCAGCCGAGGCAGAAGGCATTTGTAATTTGTTGGTAACCACATCAATGGAAGCAAGCAAATTGGATCCGATAGCGGCATCAAGAGGAAGTCCGAGGGACTCGAGTAAACTGACCATGCTTTCCGCAATAGAAGAAGCTTGAGGATTGGCTACATGATGAGTAGCAAAGGTGTTGGGTTCCAAGCGGTTGATAGCGATTGAAGGAGTTTCGGTAAACAAGTTTGGTTCCGATACAAATAGGGTACCAAGGTCTTCAAAACTGGAAGCTCCTACGGTGATAATCAGGTCCGCCCTGGCACCAGCTAGACTATAGCTGACAGCATCATTTGATAATGGTTGAGCGCCTTTTTTGGGAGTAATAATCAGATTAAAGACTTTGTTGTCTTCGTCTAGATTGTAACTGACTTTTTCCACACTATCGCGGTTGGCAACTTTGAGAGAGATGACCAGATTCTTGTTACCAATTTTTTGGACAATTTTTTCGCGATTAATCAAAGGATATTCGGTGAAATCGATGGGGGTGGCACATGCCACCACGACGGCTTTGCCGGCTTGTTCGAGGCTGAGGCCCAAACTAAGAGCAGAAGCAATACTATCAGGACCCGGATTCTGAGGTAATAGCACCAGAATTTCCTGGGCTTTTTCGACTAATGGCTTGAGAGAATCACTGTTGGCAATCATGATACAACTACGCCTATTTATTAATCTTATAGGATTGTATCACGTCCCCCACCTTGAAGTCAACAAAACCGGTGAAGACAATACCACATTCGGCACCCACGCGGGCGAAAGGAATATCTTCTTTGCCGTGCTTGAGGGAGCGGATCTTTGGATTGCTCAGAATTTTGCCGTCGCTAATCAGGTGAAGCAGATGATTTTTGGCAATTTCTCCAGAAGTAATCTTGCAGCCGGCGATCCGGTCACCCTTCATTTCAAACATGGCCATAACTTCAGCTTTACCTAGCTCTATCTCATCAATAGTGGGCTCCATTAATCTAAGCATTTTATCTTCTAAATACTCGAGGAGCTTGTAGATAATCGTAAAGCTGGTGATGGTAATCTTTTCAATATCGGCAATTTGTTTGGCAGAAGCGTTGGTGGAAACACCAAAACTGATAATTTCTGCTTTGGTAGATTGAGCCAACAAGACGTCTGATTCAAGCACTATACCAACTGATGCATCAATAATGTTGATGTCGGGGCTGATACTGGCTTTGATGGCTTCCAGGGTACCTTGAGTATCGGCCTTGAGGATCAGGTTATAACTAATCTTTCCCTCTTCATCATCTTCAGCCACTTGAACGGCAGGTTTGACAATGTCGGCAATGTGTTGGCCTACTGTCCCGGTCAAGATGGAACCGACTGCAGGAACACTGGCAAAACCAATAATTTCAACGGGTTTGCCGGGTTCGGCGGTTTTGACTGATTTTCCTAAATCATCAAACAGGGCCCGAATTTTGACGGGAGTATCACCAATAAAGATTTCACTGCCTACTTTGAGGGTGCCATTTTTGACAATAACCGAAGCCACCGGACCGCGGCGTTTATCCATGCTGGATTCAATAATGACAGCTTCCACAGGAGCATCCGCATCTGCCTGATAATCTTCCATTTCTGCGATCAAGGCAATCATGTCGAGCAACTCGTTGACGCCTTCCTTACGAATAGCTGAAATGTCGACTGCAGGAGTTTGACCACCAAAACCTTCGCAAAAAATCTGATGTTCAGTGAGTTGGGCTTTGACCATCTCGGCGGAAAAACCGGGTAAATCTTTTTTGTTAATGGCTACAATGACTTGGCATTTGGAATTGAGGATATGTTTACATGATTCAATGGTTTGAGGCTTGATACCTTCGGTGCCTGCCACTACGAGAATGATAATATCCGTGACTTCTGCACCACGCTCGCGCATCTTGGTAAAGGCGGCATGGCCTGGAGTATCGATAAACGTGATTTTTTTACCTTGATGTTCGATTTGATAGGCACCAATATGTTGCGTAATTCCACCTGCTTCACCTTGGGTGATCCGACTGGAGCGAATGGCATCCAGCAGGGTGGTCTTGCCATGATCGACATGGCCCATGATGGTGACGATAGGTGGACGGGTATTAGTCATGATTAATGATTGCCTCAATAGCTTCTTTGGCCTTGGGACCAATGCCTTTGATGGAATCTAATTCACCCATTTTGGCTTTTAATTCGGTCACGGTGGTAATACCGCCATCTTTGAGAGCAGTTTTCACTTTTTCGGTGAGATCGAGGGTATCGATGGAAGGATTCTCATCATCGGTAATGACGACTTTTTCGCCAGTGGAGCCGACAATATCTAATTTGTAGCCAGTCAGTTTACCCGCGAGGCGGACATTTTGACCACCTTTACCGATGGCAAGGGATAATTGATCATCAGGAACGATGATGGTGGCAATCTTGGCATCCTCATCCAATTCAATTTGGACGTTTTCAGCAGGAGCTAGTGCGGCTGCGATAAAGGCCTTGGCATCATCTGTGTATTGAATAATATCGATTTTTTCGTTGTTCAATTCATTAATTACTTCTTGAACCCGGACGCCCTTTTGACCGACACAGGAACCGACAGGGTCGACGCCTGATTGAGTGGAATCGACGGCAATTTTAGTACGAATACCTGGCTCACGAGCAACGGCTTTGATCACCACAGCTTCAGAAGAAACTTCAGGCACTTCGCGGCGGAACAATTCGGTGACGAGTTCTTCGGCGGCACGAGAGACAATGATAGTCTTACCGCGCATGGTTTCCCGAATGTCACTGATATATACGATTAAGCGTTGATTCATTCGATAAAATTCACCACGCATTTGTTCTTCGGGAGGCATAAAGCCTTGACCACGGCCAATATCGACGATGACATTTTTACCGTCGAAGCGAAGCACCATACCGGAAATGATGGTGCCAACCTTGTCGGTATATTCACCAATCACGGCATCTTTTTCAGCTTCACGAACGCGTTGCAAGATGACTTGTTTGGCGGTTTGAGCAGCAATACGGCCAAATCCTGGAGGGGTAATGTCGACTTTTTTGCCATCTTCCATCTTAAAAATGGAGGTAGCGCCCGTGTTGGAATCTACATCGACGTCCATGACAATCTCTGCAGCTTCGTTGGCTTCGTAGTCAGCTTGAAAATCTTTGTGATAGGCAGCCAAGATGGCGGCTTTGATGGTATCGATGACCACCTGAGGATCAATCCCTCGTTCGGTACAGATTTGGTTTAAGGCAGCGGCGAATTCACTTCGTGATTGTAACGGAGCAGACATATATCTCCTTTAAAAATTATTGTATTTTTTTAATATTTAGGTCTTGGCTATGTATTTATTGAGACAAATCCTCCCTCGTATTGCTGCTTTGCGCTAACTGCTTATTCAGCCGTATCGCAAGCCGAATACTTTGGCGGATTGGTATGTAGCCAAAGGCTACATACCAAAAAGGCGGGTCACCCCACCTCAACTTTGCTACACATATACCAAAAACGTTTGCGGGTGTTATTGTATCTTAAAACCTACTACGGGTCAAATTATCTACCCAGGATAAGAAAACCAAAGACGACCAAAATTATGGGCCAGGTTTTATCAAGCATGAGGTAGTGGGCGAAACCAAAATTTTGCAGCAGCAACACCAGACCAAAGCCTATTAAAAATAATCCCCAGACGGATTTGCCAGACTTTTGAGTCACCTCTTTGGCTTCTTTAGCCACCGATTCGGCGGCGGTTTTTAATTCGGTGGAATTCTTTTTCATGACCTGCTCCATTTCTTTATTTTTATCTGACTCAGACGGCAACACGAGCCAGAGAATAAAATAGGCTAATAATCCTGATCCACCAAGAAGAATTATGCAGACAAATAACAGTCGGACAACAGACGAATCTATATCGAAGTAGTTAGCAATTCCCCCACAAACCCCCGCGATCATTCGATCTGATTCAGAACGGGATAACATTTTTGATGATTTAGTTGACATTTCTCGCCTCCAGGGGAAAACTATACCCAGCTGGCTGATCATGTTCAAGATGATATTCGTGTAAGTATGATAAACAGCCAATGTGCTGAGTTTTGTTTAACTCACTACATTGAGAATCAGCTGTGAATTGTTGCTGTTTGGCGGTATCAAAGCCTGCTTGGAAAGCATCACACCGGACATCACAGGGATAACCTTGGTAGGTTTGCTGGGGGCTTTGGGAGATTTTAGCTGGACTACATCCGGCAGCAAAAAGTGAGAATGCGACGATAATGCAGGTTTTTTGGCAGATTTTTTTCATATACCCTACTTCTCATCACCATACAAAAATTTCTGATAAAAGGCAAGGGAACGCTCGACTACGGTCTGCCAATCTGGCTGAAGATTATGATCAGCGCCTTGGTAGGTGAAGTAGGTCACGGGAGTTTTTTGTGTTTTTAGGGTTTTGACAAATTCATTTGACCAAAAGACAGGCACCTCTTCGTCAGCGGTGCCTTGATGAATTTCTAATGGCCCCTGAATCCGATCCACAAATTTGTCGAGTGAATAATCGAAGACGTCATAGTCTTTTTCAAACTCGGCAATGACTTGTCGCATGACTTTGCCGCCATCGTCATATTCATCGGTGTAATACAGGAGTGAATACGGAAACGGTTTGGATACAGGCGCCCACAACACGGAAGGGATAGGTTTTCCGGTAATCTCAAGCAGGGATAGAGTGATTTGCCCTCCATTACTATGCCCCCAAAAGCCATACTTGGTTGGATTCACAAAAGAAAGTGAACCAAATGAAGCAATGAGATCCAACAGTTGAGGTGGTTTTTCCAGACGGGCAGCCATAGAATCTTCGGGAGCAGGATCAGAAGTGCCGTAGCTTAAAAAGTCGGGAGCAATGGTGACGAACCCATGACTAGCAAAGACTTTGGCAGCGTTTTTGGTACCGATTCCTGGTTGATAAATCGTCTGATCCACAAACCCCCGGTTCATGAGGATAATAGGAAATCCGCCTGATGGCGTGGCAGTTGTGGGGACCATAATTTGCATGGACATGGTTTTGTCATGCGTACGATATGTGGCCAGGTAGGTGCTGTAGGCTGATTCGGTAGCAGTCTGCTGGAATATGACGATATTGCTGGATTCAGGTTGATACGATTCCAGCGTACCAAAACGATACGCAAGTAATGGTTTTGGTTTGGGTGTGGGAGTAACGGGTAATAACAAACTCACTGAGGAATGTGATTTGACTAGCTGGTTGAGGAAAAACCCCGCTGTACCACTGGCAAGAATAATGATGAAGGCAAGAATAAGCCGCTTAAGCATGGATATATTTTACTTCTTTTATTGGACTCAACCAAAAAGGACGGGTTTAATCCGTCCTTCTTGGTGCTTTTTTTACCGGGATGGGTAATTACTGTTGAAGATCATTGACCGTGAAGTCGGGGAAATCTTTGGAGGCATCAATATTGTTGAATTCTTCACCAATTGCCTTAACTTCATCCGCGTCAGATTTTGGCGCGGGTTTGGCAGTAGGATTGGCGGACATGGTGGATTGTTCTGTTTGACCAGGTTTGGCAGGACCAGATTGGCTGGCAGGACCAGTGGGACCCATGGCTGTTTGACAACCGCCGAGCAGTAACCCGCCCATGATAGATATACCGATGAGAAATTTCGTGTTCATATTAGTTGGCTCCTTCAGTGGTTGGACTTGCGGAAGGTGCGGGAGTGGGCAAGCAAGCTTTTACTTTTTGTGACAATTCAGGTTGAATGGTTCCCGTAAAATATGTTTTTACTGCCAGGGCTTTTTCCCGTAAGGTTTGGTTTTTTTGGCGGGCGGTTTGGGCGGAGGAAGCGAATTTTCCTTCACTTTCACCACAGCGGTATTCTTTGGTAGCTTGCATGGACGTGTTGAAATCACGGAAAGCAGCAGCAAAATCAGCAATCAAACTGTCGAATTTGGTTAAATCTGCTTTAAGGGTGGTCACGTCACAACTCTTGCCCTCAAGTTTGGTAACTAGATCGCCAATACGCTTGCGAACACCTTCGTAGAGATTGTAATGTCTGTCACGGTTTTGTTCGTATTGGTTGGTGCGGAAGTTGATGCGGGACTCAATGAGATCACAACGTTGTTGACGTAATTCTTCGCGATTTTCTTTGGTTTCTTCTCTGGCTGTTTCAATTTGTTCTTTTTGAACACGTATTTCACTTCGATTGGTAGTCATTGCCCCTTGGACGGCCCGAGCAGGGGTGGCTAACCAAAGCATTAGTAATAGGGCCAAGAAAATGGTCTTTTTCATATACATCCATTCTGCACCAACGGGTACCCAGCTGTCAAAACCGGGAGAATACGGATTAACTATCTAGAAATTCATCGATGTCGATTTTGCCGGAGAGGAAGTCATTGAGAAGTGCGTCATCCATGGGAGTAGGTTTGGCAAAACTTGAATTTGAGTTAGCTCTCACACTTGTTGTTTCAGTGACTTCGCGGGGTAATTCATCCACAAACCGGGAGACAAGATTTTGAGATCGGGTGCCAAAATACATGCGGGATGTGGTGTAGGTCAGATGAA
>CAZKMY010000034.1:0-10342 GCA_964554085.1 uncultured Pseudomonadales bacterium | reverse complement strand
AAACACGGTATTGATCTTTTGCATCCCACATACCACGACCTCTCCACAATTCCCTCAGGAAAAGAAAATCCTGCGGGGTATAGGATGGTGGAATTTCCGCTCATCAATGCCTTTGTGGCGTGGGTCTATTCAACAATTCCTGGTTTGACCAACATAGAGATTCATGTGGTTTACCGCATGATAAACATACTGTTTTCACTGGTATCAGCCATCATGCTGTACGTAATTCTAAAACGTCTCGAGTCTTCATTCACGGGTTTGTTGGCGATGATTGTTTTCTTATTCATACCGTATAACGTGTTTTATTCTCGAACAGTCCTTCCAGAAATTGCCATGGTCACCTTCGCCTTGGCCGCGGTATATACAGGCATCGTGTATTTTGAAGAAAAACAACTATTTCAGTTTGTTCTCACTGCGCTACTGGCAGCAATTGCCCTTTTGATAAAACCAGTTGCCATCTTTCTCCTGTTTCCCCTGATTCCATACGTGATGAGGCAGTATGGTTGGAAAAAAACATTTTCTTGGCAGCAGGTGATATTGGCCATTATCGCCATAACTCCATTATTGTTATGGCGACGGTGGATTACTCAGTATCCTGAAGGTATTCCCGCTTCAGATTGGCTCTACAACGGGAACGGCATTCGGTTTAAGGGGGCTTTTTTCCAATGGATTTTTGCTGACCGCATTGGCAGAATTATTCTTGGATACTGGGGTGTAATTCTGCTCGGCTTGGGATTATTGGCCAAGAAGAAAACCTGTTTTTCTGCTTGGATGACAGTAAGTGCGTTAGCCTATCTTGTCATTTTTGCGACAGGGAATGTGCAGCATGATTATTATCAAATTCCCATCATTCCCGCGATATCTATTCTTATCGCGTACGGTATTCAATATCTGAGGCGTGTTCCTGCAGCTGCCTATGCCCGTTATTCGTTGCTGATGGTTACCATCGCATTTTCCCTCGCTTTTGGGTGGTACCACGTTCGAGGTTTGTATCAAATCAACAATCCTGCCATTGTCGAAGCAGGTAAAGCAGTTGATCAATTGACTCCAAAAGATGCACTGGTTATTGCACCATACAATGGTGATACCGCATTTTTGTATCAAACAAATCGCCGCGGTTGGCCAATCGGAGGCGACATTGATAAAAAAGTTGCTGCAGGAGCCACCTACTATGTCACTACCAGTCTCGATGATGAGGCAAAAAAACTCCAACAAACATATCCCACAATCGCTTCTTCGTCTGCCTACACCATCATTCACTTAATTAAACAATCACCATAACAATCCATGGGAATGAAAAATACTGTAATACGCATAAACCCAATTATCGTAAATAATCTAGTTCCCATATTTGGCACTCTTTTTTTAAATTGGAATCTACCAAATATATTTATTATGTATTGGGTAGAAACAGCCTTTTTTTGCGTGTTTCTTTTTATGACAAAACTATTCCCAAAAACAAAAAAAACATCATGGTTAATAAAAATTGGGAATGCAGTTTCTATTGCAGGATTATCTTTTTTTACTCTTTGGATTTACGGGGTGGGTATATCAATTTTTACACTAACACCCCAACAAATAGCGGGCCACCTCAACCATACATCAAACGCTTTGGCTACACCGTCCATACAGCTATTAATTCCCTACATACAGAGAACAATGATCGGAATTGCAATCCTGGCCATTACACAGTTATCAACATTTTTCAATTCGTATATATATCATTATGATAAAGCCAACTCATTCATATACGAACTAGTTAATGGCAAAAGTTTTATTCGAAGAATAGTAATACTACATCTTACAATTTTTATTGGAGGTACGGTTTTAATGCTTTCAATAAAAACGACATTTAGTCTGGTTGTTTTTATGGTAATAAAAACGATTGCAGAAATTAAATTCAGCAACACATCCACTTCCTAATGTATTAGTGTTAAGTAGAGATAGATAGCAGATAGTGTGTGATGCGTAATATCGATTCGCTGAGTGTGGCAAGCGTAATCGTAACAAAGTCCTCCTGATAGTAGGTCATAATTCGTTTTTCGCGATGATGAAGGACCATTTATTTGCAATGTCATCAAGTAGCGTAATGACGGTTCAATAAATTGAATGAGTTCCTGGTAATATGAAGTATCGTTCTCCTTGGCAATCCACGCCACATGAATCAGTCCCTCTAAAAATACGCCCAAATTACCTGAAGGGGGAGTAATGCTCTCGCCATGGAAATATCTCTTCACATATTTTCCCCCATTTACCGTTAAATACATATCTGAGTAATCATGCATAAATTTCCAATATGTAGGATTATTTTCTACCTGGTAAAGATATGCAAAACCTTCCATAGCCCACGCAAACAAAGATGAACTAAATTTCTTTTGAGAATATGACTCCATGATAAAAAAAGCTGCCTTTTTGGCGCCCTCTAAGTAGATTGGATCATGAGAAAAGGTGTGCATTCTCATTAGTGCATAAAAAGATTCCCCATTGTTGTAATCAGATTCACTAGGAGGAACGACTGTTTGTAAAAATGATCCATGGGGGGTTTGGGTGAACAATAAGTAGTTTGCGAGGGATATGGCCGTTTCGTTATATTGTGCCGCAGCGGCAGGTTCTGCTTCCATATACTCAATCAACGCAAGTAGAAAGAGAGCGACGGAATTTGATTTGCATTCTCCCTTATAATTTATTCTTAAGATTTTTGGATTACCATTAACTTGTTCGAAATATTGCTGAAAAAAACGAATTCCCTGTTCCAAGCCTACTTTATAGGTTGGCTTCCGTGAGAGTGAGTAGAGTTGACTCAAAGAGTACAAACTTCCTGCCTGTCGAACAATGTTGTAGCCAGACGTCAGTGTTCCTGTTTGTACATTTAATTCATAATTAAAATCACCAGCTGGTGTTTGATTTCTCATGAACCAGTCACCACCCATGATAAGCGATTGGCGTAAATGATGTTGAAATTGAATGTGAGGAATAACTTTTATTGCAATAATGTAACCCACAATAAACAAAAGTGAAAAACTAAGTACCAGAAACAATATAATTTTTTTCCAAAATGTATCGTAAATTCTCATAATACATGAGTATTAAGTAGCTGCTTTTTTTAAATAATCACGAACCATGGGTTCGAAGCGGAGAATGTCATTACCGATAAAGACGATCTTATATTCCGGGACTGTGTCGGACAAATCAGCCCACGTGATCCGTCCAAAGACCCCATTTACCAATCGTGTCACTCCATCATCGCAACGTACAATTCCTTTGATCCGATAAAAATTGGTTTGTTTACATGCATGAAGTACTTCCTCAAGTCGTTCCTTATGAACAGGGTTTGAAAGAGAAACCGTAAATGTTTCCATCCCATGATCATGCTCGTGATGGTGCATTTCAGGAATATCTTGCTCTATATGCTCAACACCAAACAATAGTGCGGGATTTATGATTCCATCATTAGTGTCGATTTTCGCCGTATCGGGATTAATCCCAAAAATATCCTCCTTTACCCGAAACAGCTTTTCTTCATCCACCAAATTTACCTTATTAAATACAATTAAATCTGTATGTTTTGCCTGTTCACGGGCCACAACAGAAGTATCTTTAACTCGCTCAAAGTTCACACAATCCACCACGCTAATCACGCCATCAACATAGACCTGATCATTCTTTTTTAATTCAAGCAAAATTGGGAAGGGGAGAGCATTGCCAGATGCTTCAATAAGAATTCGTTCTGGATGCTGTTTTTCAATCAGTTCATTCACAGCATCATTGAGTGATCCAACTAAAATACAACAAAGGCAGCCATTAACTAATTCAGTTACTGCCAAATTTTGCAATTTTGCCAAATTGCCATCGACGCTCGCATCGCCAAATTCATTCTTAATCATGGCAAATTGACGCGGTTCTTTATACTGCTTGAGGGCATTAAGAATAATTGTCGTCTTTCCGCTCCCTAAGTAGCCAGAAAAAATGGTGATAGGTGTTTTTGTCATACTTTAAACTATAGCTGATTTACGGGCAGTTTGTGAATATAATGACTATATGAAAATTCTCATGCTTACACCCTATCTGCCATATCCATTGGTTTCGGGGGGGCAAATTCGCACCTACAATTTGCTCAAAAACTTGAGTAAAAAACACGACATCACCTTGTTTGCCCTCATAAAAGAAGAGCGGGAACGTCAATATGTTAAACATCTTGAACCATTCTGCAAAAAGATCCGGGTATTCAAGCGGTCAACCAAACCATTTACGCTTCGAAATATTTTCAAGGCTGCTTTCTCCTTGTATCCCTTTGTAGTCACCCGCAATCTTGTCCCTGAGACAATTGAGGCAGTTAGAACAGAGTTGGAATCTGAGAAATATGACCTGATCCATGCTGAAACGTTTTATATGATGCCCAACATTCCCAAAACGAAAATCCCCATCATTTTGGTCGAACAGACCATTGAATATCTGGGGTATCAAAGCTATGCCCAAAGTTCAAAGTTGTGGTTTTTAAAACCATTTCTGTACATTGATATTGCTAAAATCAAATACTGGGAGAACTACTATTGGCAATACTGCAATCGTCTCATCACGATGAGCCCCAACGACCGCGAATACATTTTGGAAGAAAATCCAAAAATTAAGCAAGTCGACGTGGTTGCCAACGGTGTTGATACCGATTACTTCGATGCAGTCCCTAAAAAACTTCCCAGTAAACCTACCATTTTGTTTGTGGGGACGTTTTATTGGCTACCCAACGTCCAAGCAGTCAATTACCTGGTTAAAGAAATTTGGCCCATCATTAGGGAAAAATTACCTCAAGCTCACTTGCATATCGTCGGGTTTCGCCCCACCCCAGAAATTCAGTCATACAACAAACTTCCCCACGTCCAAGTGAGTGGATCAATAAAAGATATTCGTAGCGCCTATTCAGGGGCGCACGCGCTGCTGGCTCCAGTCATGTGGGGCAAGGGAACCCGGTACAAGATTTTAGAAGCTATGGCTACCAAAACCCCCATTGTGGCGACTCCATTAGCCGTAGAGGGGATTGAAGGTCTACAGGTCGGAACACACGTAGTAATCGGCAACACCCCAGAAGAATTAGCTGAAGCCACTATCAAAACTTTACTCGATAAAAAATTCCAACAGCAACTAGCCAACAACAGTTATCAATTAGTTACCAAGCACTACAATTGGCAGGCTATCTCCAAAGATCTAGATCGCCTCTATTCTGCAGTTGGGCAACAGAAAAAACTCAATAGGAAGGCTACATGAAGCATAATAATCAGACAGATATTTCTATCATCATTCTAAATTACAATGCTGAAAAAGTACTGTATGACTGTTTGGTTTCCATCAGGCAGCAAACGGGAATTTCGATTCAAACCATCGTGGTAGATAACAATTCAACCGATAATTCGTGTGCGATGATTGCGGAGAAATTCCCCGAAGTTATCTTGATTAAACGAAACACATCAGAAGGATTTGCAGCCGGCAATAATGCTGGTCTCCCACATGCTACTGCAGACCATATTCTATTTTTAAATCCTGATACCAAATTTCTTCATGCGGGAGACTTAAAAAAATGTGTGGATAAATATACTTCAGATTCAACGATTGGCATTCTGACCTGCAGGATTGACCTTGCGCTGACAGGAGGCATTGATGAAACCTGCCACCGGGGCTTCCCTACTCCTTGGGCTGCATTTACTCATTTTTCCGGATTATCCCGACTCTTCCCTCAATCCAAGCTCTTTGGCCAATATTTACAAACGTACAAAGACTTGTCAACCGAACATGAAATTGATGCGGCCGGTGGTATGTTTATGCTCATGAGTCGAAAAGTGGGAGACCTTGTCGGTTGGTGGGACGAGGATTATCCACTCTACGGTGAAGATTTAGATTTTTGCTACAGAGTGAAAGAAAAAGGACTGCGAATTCTGTATTGGCCCGCAGTCACCGTGATGCATTACAAAGGTTACTCAAGCGGTATGAGTAAACAGAGTAAAAAAGTGAGTAGTGCTTCAAAAGCCACCACCCGCCGAGTCAAAGGCTGGTCGATTCAAGCGATGGAATTGTTTTACAAAAAACATTACCTCCGCAAATATCCATTCTTTATCAATTGGTTAGTCTTTTTAGGAATTAAACTGATGAAATTCAAGCGGGTCAACTTGGCATGAAAATAGGCATTGATGCCCGACTATACGGCTTAGAACATGCTGGCATCGGCCGCTACGTTATGAATTTGGTTGACAGATTGATTCAAGATTCCAGTCATCAGTGGGTGCTTTTCTTGTCCCCTCATTATGTTCCGAAATTTTCTCATCTCCCCAATGTGACTGTTATCCCAACCACTATCAGACACTACAGTCTTCATGAGCAAATCACATTTTTACGTCAACTAAACCATGAAAAGCTTGACCTTCTCCATGTCCCTCACTTCAACGTTCCCCTGTTATACAAACGACCATCTGTAGTCACCATCCATGATATTTTATGGCATCAAATCAGAGGTGGATCAGTTACCACGTTGCCTCCACTTCTCTACTATGCAAAATATGCTGGTTACCTACTTACGATGCGACATGCTGTCATGGCTGCTAAAACCATCTTTGTTCCCTCAAACCATGTACGAGATGACATTCTTAAAGCATTTCCTTTCCTTGATCAGAAAAAAATAGTGGTGACATATGAAGGAATAGATGAATGGCGAGATAGTGGTATATCAAAACGAACTTCAACAGGATCAAACCAATTAATATACATTGGAAGTGCATATCCACATAAAAACATTACTGCGCTGCTTCAAGCGTTAGCCATATTACGAGCCACGAATCACCCGACGCTTCAGCTAACGATCGTAGGCAGCAGATCTGTTTTCTTGGACAAAATTAAACAAGAGGTGATGAGTCGAGATTTGATCAAAGCAGTTACGTTTGCAGGCTATCAAACAGATGCTGCGGTAAAAGAACTATTACGTCGATCAATTTGCTTAGTCCATCCATCAAAATCTGAAGGATTTGGACTCACGGGACTTGAAGCAATGGCTGTTGGTACGCCAGTAATTGCTGCCAAGGCGACTGCATTACCAGAAATATATGGTGACGCAGCTATCTATTTTCATCCAGATAAACCTCAAGATTTAGCTCACAAAATTCACACACTTATTGAATCAGTTTCACTCCAACAACAATGTATTCAAAAAGGATATACTCAAGTCCAGCGATTTTCTTGGGACACTATGGTTGCCAAGACAATGGATTCATACAAGCTGATATGAACGTATGTTTTGTGTACGATCGAGTCAATAAATGGGGTGGAGCTGAACGCGTACTTCAAGAACTTCACGCGCTTTGGCCAGATGCCCCACTCTACACAGCCGTCTACCACCGCCACACTGCTGCTTGGGCAGATGATTTCAATGTTATTCCCAGTTTTTTACAACGAATCCCTGGAGCAGCCACCCATCATGAATATCTTGCCAATCTCGCCCCTTACGCCTTTGAGTCATTTGATCTGTCGGCCTTTGATGTAGTAATCTCGGTAACCAGTGCAGAAGCCAAAGGGGTGATTACTGGTCCGCACCAACTCCACATTTGCTATCTGCTTACTCCGACCCGCTACCTATGGAGTCAAACTGAAGCATACGCGACACAGTATGGGGGTCCTGGCCCTGCTGGGTGGCTGCGGAAAGTTGGGATGCAGATTTTACGAGGTTGGGACCGCATTGCGGCATCTCGACCGGATAAGATGGTTACCATTTCCCACGAAGTCGCGATGAGGTGCCAAACATACTATCACCGGAACGCTGACGCAGTGATCTATCCTCCTGTTGATACGGGTAGGTTTTTCGCTCATCCCCAATCATGTATGCACCCAGTTCCAGGATACTTTTTAGCAGTATCCCGACTCGTTCCATACAAACGTTTGGATATTGCTATTCAGGCCTGCAATCAGTTGAAAGAACGCCTTATCATCGTGGGAATTGGTTCCGAAATGAAACATTTACAGGCTATTGCCGGACCCACAATTGAATTTAAAGGATCGGTTACAGAAGAGGAGTTAAATTGTCTCTATCATCATGCGAATGCGTTCCTGTTTCCTCAAGTCGAGGAATTTGGTATTAGTGCAGTTGAGGCTCAAGCGGCAGGTTTGTCAGTGATTGCGTTCAACCGGGGTTCGTCAAGAGAAATCATCATTCCTGATAAAACAGGAATTCTATTCCATGAACAAACCGTCGATTCAATGATGAAGGCAATTAGGACTTGGAAAAATCATACTTGGTATGATAAAACCAGTAAGGAACATGCTGTTCAGTTCGACAAGAACGAATTCAAACATACATTCAAGCAATTTGTGGAGGATTCATGGAAACAACATCTAAACCAAGAATGAAGGCAGTCATTTTCGCGGGTGGAGTCGGGACACGGATGTGGCCATTATCCCGGAAAAAAAGCCCAAAACAATTTGAACCAATCATAGAGGGCAAATCAACACTTCAACTGGCCGTTGATCGTCTCCGCCCCGAATTCGCTTGGGAAGATATCTACGTTTCTACCGGAGCCGCCTACGTTGACATTATTCGTCAACAGTTACCAGATGTACCCGCCTCCAACATTATCGGCGAACCAGTTATGCGTGATGTGGCGCCTGCCGTAGGATATCTTATGACCTATCTTGATAAACAAGGTGCAGGTGATATTCCCACGACAATTCTATGGAGCGATCATTTGGTTGAACGCGTCGATACCT
The DNA here is from genome assembly GCA_964554085.1 of uncultured Pseudomonadales bacterium. Lineage (GTDB taxonomy): Bacteria > Patescibacteriota > Microgenomatia > UBA1400 > RBG-16-45-19 > CAZKMY01. Next base: position 1,606 of record CAZKMY010000034.1, on the reverse strand, counting down.
TTAAAAAAGCACTTTTTGCAGGCGCGCAATATCTTGAAACAAATCCGGATAAGTATATATTTATTGGCCAAAAACCACGTTTTGCCAATCAAAACCTGGGTTGGATTCAGTATGGGGATGTTTTGACCAACATTGACGGAATTCCGGTACAACAATACAGGTCTTGGCATTACCGACCCGATCAAAGTGCGGCTGATGCTTATTTCGCATCTGGTAACTGGGCATGGAATCCGGGATATTTCGTCGTAAAACCAAAATTTGTGTTGGATCAGTACCGGAAACATGCACCTGAAATGTCGCGTCAACTTGAAGAAATTGGGAACAGTTTTGGTGCTCCCAATCACCAACAAATCCTTGAATCAGTTTATCCAACATTGGAGAAAGTATCATTTGATGATGCGGTGGTAACAAAATCGAAACCAGAAGATGCGGTGGTCTTGTCCGTTGATCTAGGCTGGGCTGATATTGGCACTTGGGAAGCACTAAAAGAAGCGTTGGTGAAGAATCCAGATGAGAACTTAATTCACGGCGATTCTCAATTATTGGATTGTAAAAACTGCACGGTCTACAACTATGCTGGTCAAATGATCGCTGGTATCGGGTTGGAGGATATGACGGTTGTAGCCACCGAAGATGTGATTATGATTACACCACACAAACGTATTCCAGATATTAAAAAATTACTCTCCCGCTTTGAAGGATCTGATTTGGAGCGGTATACTTAAGGTCTCATGACTGATTCTGCATATTTTGCCGTAAAACGGATTATCGATATTTGTGCCTCATTAGCACTTATAGTATTGTTTCTCCCCATTTGGATCCTTGTCCCCATCCTTATCAAACTTGATTCTCCAGGTCCAATCATCTTTCGCCACAAACGTGTTGGTAAAAATGGCAAGGATTTTGATATGTTGAAATTCCGTTCCATGATTGATGGAGCTCATGACTACCTTCATAAACAGCACCCAGAACTATTGGAACAATTTAAAGCAGGTGACTGGAAACTGGAGCATGACCCCAGGATAACAAAGTTGGGGCGGGTACTTCGGTCACTCACCATCGACGAATTCCCTCAATTATTGAATGTGCTTAAAGGTGAAATGAGTTTGATTGGACCCCGTGCGTATATGCGCCAAGAAATTCAAGAACAAACAGAAAAATACCCCGAAACAAAACCATTTATTAAAGAAATTTTATCCATTAAACCTGGAGTAACTGGTCCCTGGCAAGTATCAGGCCGCAACGAGATTCCATTTTATAAACGAGCCGGTCTCGATGCGGAATATGCGCGCCAACGAAGCATCTGGAAAGATATTATGGTAATTTTCAAGACTCCCCGCGCAATGTTTAGTAAATGGTAAACTATTAAGAAGTACCAAAAAGTATCAAAAAAAACGAAAAGTATGAAAGGCAGTCATGGAACCTCGGCTTGTCAAATTTCCCGAAACAATTACTCCTAAAATAAAATCAAAGCATCTATCGAAAAAACTGCTTCCCTTAGGGATCGTTTTGGGAATTCTTATCGCTCTTGGTTTTGTTGGGTTTGGTGTATTCAGTACTACCATGAAGATAAAAACATCTCTTCTGGAGGCAAAAGTTCACGCTC
>CAZKMY010000033.1:0-10377 GCA_964554085.1 uncultured Pseudomonadales bacterium | reverse complement strand
CAGGGACGGAGATGACTTTAATTGGGAATTATTTTCTAAAAGTGACTCAATAGAACGTGTCTGGATAGATCCTATTTTTGAACTCATTCCTAAAGAAAATGTAATTTCTAATGATGGAGATATCGATGATTTGACAAGTCAAACTAGACAATTACTTAGTAGGAATGGAGTGCTCTGATATATATTTCAAGCTGATGCAAACAATTAAAAAAATAGCCATGAAAGGCTTTTTTCTAATGAGTGCATGAGCCCTTTTTCGCGATAGCTTCAGAAGGACACAGCGGGGCTTCCTTCGACTTCGCTCAGGATAAACTTCTCGCCCCAGTCATAAAGCATAAAAAATCCCGCTTGATAGCGGGATATTTTTCTGCTTTGCGGGCTATGGTGGTTTTAGTCAGGACGTATTTTCGTTCTCAATCATCTTCGTTAATATCTTATGAATCACTGGTTGTTTAGTGTCCATATAAGCTTTTTTCTTATCTGCTTTGGTTTTAAATTTTTTAACTGCTTCCACTGCTTTGTGTTTGATATTAGAGTATTCTTTCGCATCGAATGGGTGTTTTCGTAAATAATCACGAAATCTCAAGCATTGAAGCATGTTTTCATTACCTAGATAAGTTAGATGTAAATGAAATCTTTGAAGTTGACCAGAATCAAGCATTTTATCCTGTTGATAAAACCATCGTTCATTTTTAACTCCACCACTGTCTTTATATTCATAGCCTAATCTATTTAATTGAGTTCGAGCATTGTCAATATTTATTAATGGTACAGCAAGATATAAATCAATTATTCCTTTTCCCCCAACGCCCGGGATTGCAGTGCTGCCAAAATGTTCGATCACATCATTAGGAAAAATTTTTCCCAGCTTATTTATTTCATTTTGCGCATTTACTTTAAAATCAGGACAATATGCCTTATATGTATATTTCATACTTTAATGATATCAGAGAACCCATAAAAACTAGTTCGAGCACCGACTAAGGTTGATCTAGTTTGATGCAGAACCTCTTGAGGAAGAAAAATGCGGAATGGACGGGGCTCGAACCCGCGACCTCTGCCTTGACAGGGCAGCGCTCTAACCAAACTGAGCTACCACTCCATATTATCGATTGTTCTCCGTTAACCCGCGACCTTCCCGCCAAGGCGGGACGCTCAAGAGCTAACTGGGCCACTCCAATTATGCTGAAGCGTGGTTGATTGTATCGTATCCCCTATCAGGCGTCAACGATAGGGATATTTATTTTTTCTCCTTGTGACAAAACTGATTTCTCCTTATAGTATCTTTTGGAGGAAAGATGAAAATTACTGTTACCACATCGAAACAAAAACGATCATATATGCTACCCGTCATCGCGTTTGTTTTTTTTCTTTTAGGATACCTGATTGTTCGCGCTTATTCTGGTTTGTCTTGGCGGTTTCTGGATGAGCTATTTCATCAATGTGCTTTGTCGCTTCGTTCTGACCACATAACCTTGATCATGCGTGGTTTAAGTTGGTGGGGAGTATGGGGAGTGGCAACATCTTGGTTTATTGTCATTGTCAGTCTTAGCTTCGCAAAAAAATGGCGTTTTGTTTTGTGGTCTTTGTGGATGTCTGTCGGAGGATGGGGACTTGCTGAATTACTTAAACTGCTTGTAAATAGACCGAGACCAACAATTGATTTATTAGCGACAGAAATTTCACGCAGTTTTCCCTCATCTCATTCTCTTACGTCTATCTTGTTGTGTTTGTCATTGAGCTATTTATGTTTTCAATTTTCACGCAAGTTTTTCCATTCATATCTATTATTTGTGTTTACTTTACTGCTTGCACTTGCGGTTGGGGCAAGCAGAGTTTATCTGGGAGTTCATTATTTGAGTGATGTTGTTGGTGGCTATGTATTGGGGATGGGTTTTTTCTCTGCCTCACTTTGGTGTTTTAGAAAAATTAAGTAATGCTAGTTGCATAGCGCTTTTATATTGGGTATAACAAAATTAACCTAATGTATACGTTTTTCCTGCCAAGAAAGTGAGATATCTATGGTGAAGCCAAGCAAAAAACCGCAACGGAGTTTGTTGGAGCAGTTTAAGGAAAGCGAATCCAGCGCAAGTATGGTTTTTGGTGCGATTGTTGTGTTGGTAGTCGGGTTACTTCTGTTTAATTTCTATAAAGCAGGAAAGTCACCCATGACTGGCTCAGGTGAAACAACTGAAGGGACGACAAATACTCAGGGTACCCAGAATCTCCCTTCAAAACACACTGTTGCGAAGGGTGAGTATTTATGGAAAATTGCCGAGCATTATTATGGCGATGGACATAAATGGACAGAAATTGCCAAGGCCAATGGCTTAAAGAACCCTTCACGTATTAATGCTGGTACCGAATTGCAAATCCCCGCAGTGGAGACAACGCTGGAAGCAGCAAGTACAGCCGCGCAAATTCAAGGGGAGTCATATGTCACCAAAAAGGGAGATTCTCTGTGGAAGATTGCTGTGGCTGCATATGGTGATGGTTATAAGTGGACGACCATATGGAAGGCAAATAAACAGCTCGTTCCCAACGCGAACATGCTGTTTGTCGGCGTAACACTTACGTTACCTCGATAATACTGTCTTTTTAATTATTCGTTTTTTGCCCCGGCTAAATGCCGGGGTTTTGGTATAATCGACGAGATGCTGCGGGATTCGTATATCGGTAATATGTATCCTTCCCAAGGATAAGAGGCCAGTTCGACTCTGGTATCCCGCTCAATAAAAATGGGTTCGAACGAGTCCCTCGTAGCCCGAAGGGCGAAGTGGGATTCCCTTTACCCGCTCATAATAATTCCTTAGAAAATAGTACGATTTTCCCTGTTTTTCATCTTGCAGTAGGTACCCAATTTTGTTACGCTGATTCTGTCTAAGCTTTTACAGAAAGCTCGTTGTTTTTATGCCGACCTTTATACGAAAATCAGTAAAAAAGACGATACCAAATTCAAATACGAAACGCTTTCTTGCAAAGAGTGATGCTGATGCACCCCCACGGCCAAGGGGACGTCCTAAAAAACAGGTGGACTTGCAGACGATTACAGATTTGAATATGCCTCAGGGAGTTGTGGTGCACAATGAGGCTATCCATGAACAAGCAGAAAATACAATTCGATCACTTGATACATTGTTAAAAACACCTCCTCAGCAAAAAATCATAGAGGAAGATGAGGTAACCAAGCAAAATGCCGTTTATCGTGAGGACGACGTTGATGATGAGGAAATTCAAGATTTTAACGGCGTAAGTGATCTGAAAGAGCAGGAAGAGCTCTATGGGGAGGCAATTGGCTATGAGCGTAAAAAGAAAAAAGCAGTGGAAGAACAGATAAAAGAATTAGAGGCAGAAAAAGAAAAGGAGAAAAAGGCACTCGAACAAGAAATTAAGGCGTTAAAGCAAGAACTTCACCGAACGGCTCCGTTGCAAGGAAATAAGTTTTTTACGTTGTCAAAAGAATTGCGTGAGGCGATTACTGATATTGAACGTTTAGCGGCTCAGGGTGGAGTGAGCATTGTGGAGGCTGCTCTACCTCCTAGGCCAGTAAAAGAAGTCCCTCTTTCGGCGGATGCCATATCTCAAGTTCCCTATCAGGCTCCCCCACCAGCGGTGGCTGCACCTGCTGCAGTGGTAGCTCCACCAGTTTCAACTCAACCTCCTGCTGTACCAACTCAACCTGTGGCAAGTCCGGAAAAAAAAACTCTCTCTAAAACGAAAATGATGATTACAGGGACTACTGCAGCAGTCATCATTATTGGCGCTAGTGGAGTTTTTGCGAATTCGTTTCTATCCAAGCCGAAAATAGATCAGAAAATTGTTGATTCATACCTGCAACAAAATGGACAGGTCCAAGGAGCGACTACGTCAGATCAACCACAAAGTGCGATGGATGCTTCGGCGACAGGTGAAGTTGACCCCTCGCAAGCAGATGTTCCTTTTGAAAAAAGCCTCTGGAGTGATTTTAAAGATTCCAGTTTTGGGGTCACTCTTCAGTATCCAAAGAACGCCGTAAAGGCAATTCGAACTGACAGCAACATTACGTTTATACGTAAGACAGGATATTTGTTTAAAATTCAGCGTATAGAAACATCACTTACCGTGGATGAATATTGGAAGCAGATTAAGGCTACGAGTTTGAACTATACTTCGTCCCCTGACACGTTTAAGAACAAGCCAGCGTTGAAGTTGTCACTTGAGGATATGGCAGATTACCCCGGAGATAGATATTTGGTGAAAGAAGGAGATTTTATCTATGACATTTGGTATGCAACCCCTTCGAATAGTTTTACAAAGGATGACATTTCTCGCGTGGAGAAGATGTTGGCGAGCTTAAGTATTTTAGGAGCGAAAAAATGAGGCTGTTAAAGTCTCCTTTATTGCTGCCTGTTATTTGTTTATTAGTTGTATTGATTTCGGGATATTCTTTCTACCGTCTGCAAACTGTGGGGACTATTTCGCCATTTTCCTCAGGTTACAAACAGGGTTCGATGTATTTTACTGGTGCCCATCGGGTGGGTATGTATCAGCCATTAACTATAAAAATTATGATTGATACAAATAATCAAAGTGTTAACGCTGCTGGTTTTTACTTGAAATTTGACCCCGAACACTTGCAGGTAAATGAAATAAATACATTAGCATCTTTCTGTCAGTATTACCCCGAAAAAAAGTATGACAATCGGTTGGGATTAATATCTTTGGCATGCGGCGCACCACACCCGGGTTATAAAGGAGTAAACGAATTAATTTCCATAACCTTTACCCCAGTATCGGTAGGTCCTGCGACACTGCAGATAATGAATTCAAGTAAGTTGTTGCTGAGTGATGGTAAGGGTACCAATATTTTGTCGAACCATCCGGCCTGGGAGGTGCAGGTTGTCCAAGGAATTTAATCATCGAGCACTATCTCTCCTTGTGGCTTTGATTTGGTTGGGCCAATCAGTGTTTCCGGCCTATGCTGCTCCCTATTTTTATATAACTGGAACACATTCAGGAGAATTCGCCAGCACTTCTTCATGGTTGGTAAAGCTAAATACAGACTCTACTTTGACGGCTACTCAGACTGTTATTAATTTTGACGATTCACTGTTTGGCGCAATTCAGATTAATAATCTCAATTCTCGCTGCTCTTTCTGGGCGCCTCCAGAACCTTCTCTAGGATTTGGAAAGTGGACGACACCGTATTTTATGGATTACAACAAAGTGGTGTTGTCATGTGGATTTAGTAGTCCTGGATATATCACGACAAATGGAGAGGGTGATTTTATATTGTCGTTTACGCTGAGACCCTGGTTCGTGGGGACAACTGAATTTACTTTTTCCAATTCTGAACATCGATATATCGGCACAACTATCGCGCCGGGAACAGACTTATCATTTGAATACGAGTCAATTGCTACAGTAGAAGCAACCGTTGTCATTGGAGCGACTGTTTCAGCTGCTCCCACTCCCACACCCCTTCCTCCAGATACATTGGCTGTGGATGACTTGAAAATGGTGGATTACACAAGGTCCTTGAGTCAACGATTTGGGTCAGCTGCCTATGGTTTACTTTCGACGGGTTTGGGTCTCGTGCCTTTGGACAATACCATCCCCCCGCCACCAACAGATTTGCCAATCAGACCTAAGGCAACTCCGTATCCTGAGTCAACTCGATCTGCGAATCAGAATGATGGGGAAGTGCTTTCAATACAGTCACTCAGAGAGCTACTTATCCCTGGAAAATCAGATGCTGATAAACGACTTGTGGCTTTTAATCTAATCGCTTTACTGACGTTTATCGCGTTATTAGCGGCTTTAATATGGAGGTTGGTGACTTCATCGCGGGTAAATAAGGTAAAATATAGACATATGAAGGAGCTTTTGGAGGGTGAAATTTCAGTCATTCAATCGAAGCTAGCAGGTGTTCAGTCGGGGTCGGGAACAAACGAAGACGTTATGAGATCTCTTGAGGAATTACGTAGTGAGTTGGAGAAGCAGAAATAGCAATGAAAAAATATATAAAAAGTTGTATTGGATTATTGATATCAGTTTTGTTGTTTTCAGGATGTAATTTAGGAAGTAGACAGTCTACTCAATCCTCTCCGCCTGACACTGCCACAGGGTCAGCTCAATTGTTTCTCTTTGTATATACGGATGGAGCTATTCAGCAAATTCGTCAGGATGACGGTGTGGTGATTTCATCCTTTCCGCTGGATGAATCATATACTCCCATAACTTTTTCCGTTAATCAGACATTTAGAGTTAGTGCTGATCAAAAATATGTTGTGTGGTTTGTGCCTGGAAAAGGGATGGTCCGTTTTAATACGGTAAAAAAATCGGTAGATGTTTTTTATGAACCGACTGAGTGGTTTTATGAAAATCCTTATTTTTCATTTTTAGGGAAGCAGAACACCCTTATTTTAATTGACAAAAAGGGATCAGAAGATGTTTGGATTAATCTAGATACTCAAGAGACATCAACTCGTTCAGTTCCCTACCCGTTCGGCACTTTGTTTTTGCTCTCTCCCGATTTACAGCGGATAGCCTATGTTGAGGGATATGGACAAACTGTGGGGAAGCCAACGTATTTAATTACAACGATTAGTGGTGAACCCGTAACTCAATTCGAAACTTCGGCAGAGATAGCAAATCGTACGATGATTTCATGGATGCCAGATTCACGTTCTTTGATTACAGTGGAGGATGGCCGTAAGTTGGTTCGATACCCTTTAGAGCAAGCGGCGCATGCAGAGCTTATCTACGATTTGCCAGAAGGAGAATCGATTGTATCATTTGAGGTTCAAAACTCTCTTTTATTACTTGGTACGCCGTCTTTTTGGTATCTGTATGATATGGAAACGAGTAAATTGTTGCGCCGATTACCAATCGAGGCTATGGCTCAATTATCTAGGCCAAGAATAACTTGGTTTGATAGAAATACTTTTTATGTTGAAGAAGATGTGAAATCCTTCGAGCAGACTTTTAAACGTTTGTGGTTGAGCGATTGGACAGGCGAAAAGCGGATTATTATTCCATCGTATGGCAGACGAGTTACACAACAGAATGCATATTAATTTTGAATAAGCACAGATTGCCATTTTTTTATCGTTTGATTTGTGCTGTTTAGGTAGGCTGCATAATCTGCAGCTTTTAGAGCCTCATTTCGGTTGTTAAGCATATAGTATTGTTTAGCTTTTATAATGTAGAGTGAGGCGAAATAATCTTTGATAGCTAAACCAAGAAAGTTGCGATTGCTGGCAGTGGTTGAAGCCACTAGACTAAAGATATCGTCAGTGGCATTATCTTGAATCGCTGAGGACGAGGCAGTTTCTACTTTTGACATATACCCTTTTGGATAAAGGTAATAGGGGTTTCCGTTTAAACCAACATATTTTATATAGTAGTCTTCAGGCATGATGACAAAGGTTGGTCTTCGGGCAACATTCCAGGTTAGTTGTTGGGCATAAAACTGAGGTAGCGGAAGGTTTTGTTGCCCAATATATTGCGGATTTTGTTCGAAAAAATATTTTCTAGCACGATGAATTGAACTGAGCACCGTGACGTCTGGTCGAACATGGGCAATGAGGCTTTGGTAAAACAGATTAAAACAGGCAATATCGGAGGAGCAAATGATCACTGAATTTGGTTCTGCGCTGTTGAGAAGTGATTTGCTAAACGTACTCACCAAAGAATTATTTCTTTGATTTGCGACTTCAAGATTTGCTTGGTATTCGGCAAGAATCGGTAAAAAAATGAGGGAAAACACCAGACAAAATCTGATGCCCTTGTGACGGAAATAGTACGCAATTCGATCAAAGGCAAACATGCTACCCAATGAAGTAAATAAACCTAGAATGGTGTAGCCGATGAGGTATTGGCGCTGCGAGATGCCAATAACTTGAAGAGAATTAAGAGCGATGGGTGGGGTAGAGACTGTAACGTATGACCCAAATAGTAACCCAGAAAAAAGATAAAGACCAAAATACCCATATGCGGCTGTTTTTTTAGATTTCCATAGCCAAAATATGCCTAGAGCACAGAAGATGATTGGTAATCCCCCCATATGGTTCCACATGGTTGTAAGGTAAATCAGAAATGCTTGCGGATTGAGTATGTTTGATAAATTTGCGTATGCGTTGTCAATGACAACTCCTTTGGTGGCAAATGTACCTTGGTAATCCTGTCTGAAAATCATATACATGAGCCCAGAAAGTGTTTGAGGAAAGTCCCACGCTAGCGGTTGATGTCGACCATTTAGCCAAAGCAACAAACTGTTTGCTAGAAAGAATGAAGCGATACTTATTGAAAGAATTCTAAGAACTTGTTTTATTTGATTATGTAGCGGCTGTGGCTGATGCATAAAAAGCAGAACAACTAATCCTGGTCCCAACAATATTGTTGATTGAAGATGGGCTACGCTTAACCCGAATACGATCGCACAATACGTTATCCAATGGCGATTATGCTTTTTGTCAACCAACCATCGGCTTGTAAGATACAGCAGGAGACCTACATACAAGTTTCCCAACGACATTACTTCAATCACTCCGGAATAGAGCCAAAATAGTGCGTTAAATCCAAGAGCAAAAACGCCAATTCCTCCACTTATCTGCAGTGAAGGCCTATTTTTATTTTGATCGTATAGATTACACGCTGTCAGAAAGAGAAGGGTGAGGGTAATGCTGTGCAATATAGCTGCAAAAAGATTTGCTGCATATGCGGGCGTGATGTGAAAAATGCCAAGTATGTGTTGGAAAATGCCGGTCAAAATTATTTGTTGACTGTATCCTGGAGGATGGGCTGTAGTAAATAAATATGAAGCGGTAATTATTTCGTCAGAGTCAGCATAACCAATCGGATAAAGAGAAGCGACGGAGATGTTTATAAGCAATGCAGCGCAGAATACTCCAAGACTTATCCAAACATGAGGTTGCACGTGTCTCATTGAACAATTGTACGCAACTGATCGATTGCTTCACTGTTGTTAGGATCGAGAATAAGAACGTTTTGATATTCTGTTTGGGCCATGTATTGATCACCTATGCCTACGTACGTTTTCGCAAGTTCAAGCCGAGCCTCAAGATTTGTTGGATCAACTGTAATGACTCCAAGAATAAGTTTTAATGCTTGAGAGTTTTTCTTCTGTTGGTTAAGGGATGTCGCCTTTGTAAGAAAATCAGCTGGGAAACTAGCCTTTTCCCCGAGAGCAAAGTTTGGATTCGTAATCCCACTTTCAATTTTCGTTCTTGTTGCCAATGCTTGGTCTTTGTCTTCACGAGTGAGTAAATAAGACAAATTTACTGCATGAGTGACTTCAGCACGGGCATCATCGCGCGACCCGATTGCTAGAAGAACACTTCCGTTGGTGAAATGAGTTTGCTCAAGCGATTGAACCAAAATTCGTTGCATATAGTCACTTGGATTAATGTGAGATTTTAGTACCGTATCGGTAATAGATGCATCATATTGAGGAATCTTTGGAGGCATTTGATGGGTAAATTGTCCTACATACCCCATGGGAACATAGAATATATAGCCTTGGGCTACACCTAGTAGTGTGTAGTACTGAGGTGATAAATCGACCGCATAGACAGAACGTTTATCAGCATTCCATGTCACGATATCAAATATTTGCCAGGGGTTATTGTTGTAGGCAAAATGACTTAAGGTTTGATCGTTCGGTTTGAGGAACGTGTATCCAGTCGCTGAGACGATTTGAACGTCAGGACGCTTGTTGTTTACTACTTGTTCATAGACTAGTGATGCACACGAGCGATCACTAAAACAGGTAACAATACTGTCTTTGTTGACCGTGTCCATGATGTGTGAATACAGTGTTGATGTAAGAGAAAAATTTCGTAGAGAATTGTCTTTGTAGTTTATTACCGTAATAGAAAGAGGAATGATAATGATGCATGCAATTACCTTGCTAATAATATTCATTTTTACATTGACGATTTTTGATATTTCTATAAATCTTCCAAATAGTTCCTGGAGTCCAATTGTAATCAGAGGTAAAAAGGCTAGCAAACTGATGGTGTATAAGCGGGTAACTAAAGATTGACCCTGTAGGTCGGTTGGCCAATTTAAAAATGAGGCCTGAACAAACCCTAGGAAAATAGCCGGAAGGGACAACTCAAGTAGTAAAGTCTTATTCTTTTTCCACAGAAACGTTACAGAGACAAGGAGTGGAATGAGAATCCACCATGAGTAGTTTTGCATGACTGTTGTTATGTAGTGGAGTGATCCATTGATTATTTGACGAAGCGTGATGGCAGTAGGGAAATATGCAGCTGAATTTGCATAGGCAGCTCCCATTTCTCCCCTAAAATCATTCTTGGTACCAAAATGAATAAGTCCGCTCAATCCTGGCTCAATTTGCCAAGAAACAGA
>CAZKMY010000032.1:0-10460 GCA_964554085.1 uncultured Pseudomonadales bacterium | reverse complement strand
CTCCATCGTCATGAGCCAGAGTCAGGGGAGAATTGGCCACATAGTCGATGTCCCAGTCTAGAGCAATACCCGTATCACTAATGCTGGAAACGGTAACAGCATATCCGGTCAGTTGACGAACTCCATATCCATTCGTAACCATTAAATATAAAGATCCTGAGGGTAGTTCACCCAGCTCACACGTAATGGTAATGCTCGTATCAGACCAACTAGTAATTGGTTGTGACCAATAGTACCCAGCACCATTGGATGTTGTATGAAGTTCGACTCTGCCGGAGTTTTGAGTGGCACCAAAGTTGGTGCCAGTGATGATAATATTTGTTTCTTCGTTAAGAAAACTTTCGTCCCCAGCATTACTTATAGTGGGTAGTGCTCCCAAGGTAACAAGAAATCCATCTGTAGTGGCACCATCATTGTTTTCAACAATAATATAATTAGCGCCATATGAAAGAGCGCCAATTACGATGGTGATGGTGATACTGGTATTGGTCCAGTTAGTAACGGTTTGGGTGACAGAGGTGCCGGAACCATTGGAGGCACTATTTAAGGTAACGGCACCACTTCCCTGTGAACTACCAAATCCAGTACCAGTAATAACTACGTTGGTTTCGGTAGGATAAAATGCGCCATCGCCAACCGAAGAAATTGTGGGTCGAGCATACAGCGTAATGGGATATCCAGATGAAGTAACATTGTTTTTGGAGGTAATGAAAAGATAATTTGTACCGGTTGATAAGGCACCTTGAGCGATGGCTATCGTAATATTAGTGTCTGACCAATAAGTGACAGTTTGGGTTACGCTAGTACCAGAACCATTACTAGCACTATTAATAGTAACTCCGCCTGTTCCTTGAGGAGTGTCAAAGTTAGTACCAGAAATTTCTACGCTTGTTTCGCCATCGTAGAATGTTTCATCTCCTGCGTCTGAAATTGTGGGTCTCAAATAGACTGCAACTGAGTATCCAACAGTATCCAGTCCATTATTTGGATTAACGATAAGGTATAGCGTGCCAGCAGGCAGAGAACCAATATTAGTGGTAATGGTAATACTGGTATCTGACCAACTGGTAACGGTTTGAGTTTGGAGGGACCCTGATCCATTGGCTAGGGTATTTAGTTCAACAGTGCCGGCTCCTTGGCTGGCACCAAAGTTGGTGCCAGTAATGGTGACACCCGTTTGACCAGAGTAAAACAGCTCGTCATCGGCATCAGAGATGGTGGGACGGGGGTAGATGGCGACTGCATATCCAGCTGTTTCAAGTAGGGAATTTGTTTCAACAATAAGGTATAGCGTGCCAGTAGGCAGCGTACCGCGGTTGACGGTAAAATCAATAGATGTATTGGTCCAGTTGGTAACGATTTGAGTTTGGGATGAACCCGAGCCATTGGCAGCAGTGTTTAACTTAACAGTCCCGACTCCTTGGCTTGATCCGAAATTGGTACCGGTAATGGTAACGTTAATTTCTCCATCATAAAAAAGTTCATCTTCAGCATCAGTGATAGTGGGACGAGTTCCGAGGGTGACTGCATAACCTGCGGTTTCAACTGGAGTGCTATTTTGGACAATTAGGTATGCAGTGCCGTTGGGGATAGATCCTTGATTAAGAGTAATGGTAATACTGGTATCTGACCAACTCGTAACTGTTTGAGATGCATTGGTACCGCTGCCATCACTTGCCGTGTTGAGAGAAACAATGCCGGTACTTTGACTAGCTTTAAAATTGGTACCGGTAATAACGATGCCAGTTTGACCGTTGTAAAAAGACTCATCTCCTGCATCGGTAATGGTGGGGCGGGTATCTAGAGTGACAGCGTAGCCGGTGGTATTGGTAAAACCAGAGTCGTTGGTAACAAACAGATAGACAACACCGTTACTTAATGCCCCCTGAGAAACTGTGATGGTAATGGATGTATCGCTCCAGGCTGTTTCAGTCTGACCCACACTGGTACCTGAGCCATTTGAAGCGGAATTAAGGGTAACATTACCCGTTCCCTGGCTGGCACCAAAATTAGTACCGGTAATGACTATTCCGGTTTGACCATTATAGAAACCTTCATCTCCCGCATTGGTAAGGTTGGGTGTTTTGTCTTGGGCGAGGGCAACGACAGCGCTGACAATCTTTGAACTTGAAGCGGTGGAGTCGTTTATCCAGCGCATGAAGTTGGATCCACTGGATGAGGCTGGTTTGTAGGCAAAGTTTGAACCAACTTGAGCTCCGTTTACTACTCCAATGGATACTTGTCCGCCGGTGGTGTCGGTGGCCACTCTACCAACGGTTGAGCTATATGCGACTGAAGCACCAACGAGCATTTCATCGGCTTCTGCGGTGGTGATGGTGACGTTTGGTTGGTTTGCTGCTGATGAGCTTGAAAGGGTTAAAATTGCTGATGCTTCGGGTGCAGTTTGAGCCACACCACTAAAGGCTGCCGCACCAACACCCGCTTGTTGTGAGGCTGAGGCAAACTGGGCTTCGACTGTGTAGGTGCCTGCTGCGGGTAAGTTGGCATCTAAGATATAGAACAGGGCCACTCCCGCGTTGGTGGTGGAGTCAGTGGCAGTGGTAGTCATGGTAACTGCTGTACCGGTGGAATCAAAGATTATTGTGGTTGGTGTGGAAATGCCTGCGCCATATGCCACCACATAGTTGGTAGCATCGGTGATGGTGATTTGGGAGGTGACACTGGTTGAGGCACTAGCGGCAGCTGCAACCCCTCCAGCTACATAACTAATTGCCATAGGTTCTTTCAAAACTCAGCTTGGAGTTGTTAAAGTAGTGTTGGTTTTCTCTGATCCTGCCGATTAAATTTAAAAGCGTGACATTTTTGTTCATCAGTTCAGCTAGAGCTATACCAAATTCATCGACTGCCAAGATTCTTGCTTCGGACATTGGTTTTTGATTGAGAACGTTTTTCATTAACACATTCAATTTGGCATTTAGGGCTTGGGTTTCTATTCTCATTTGAGTGTATTGTTGAGAAAAATCAATCCTTGTTCCGTCAAACTCGCCCATAGAAAAAACAGAACTACCGGCTTTCTTTTGCATAGCAATGGCTTTTTCTAAATATCTCTTGCTTTCGGCGATTTGTCCGTCTGTTATCACTTGAGCTTCGTAGTTAAGCGTAATCTCTTTGAGTTTTTGTTGTACTTCTAGACTGATATCTTTTTGATACAGGTCTTTGACCTTGTTTAGTAATAATTCGGCTTCCTGTTTGTAATTATTACCTATGTTTTTTTCTAACTCTTTAATCCTGTTTCTGATATCTTCAGGAGTAATGGCAATATCACCTTCATATCCATAAATTGGTGAGTTAAACACTCCGCTGTGAATCTCTAACTCAATACCGAGCGCTGATAAATAACCTACCCAAAAGCCAAAGCCTAATCGTTGGCTTCTATACTCGCTTTCAGTTTCGAGTTCAATTCCCCATATTTCAACTTTTTTATATTTCTTTTCTAAAGCCACTAATGCTAGAGCAAGATCTGGTGTTGAGGTGAGACATTTAATTGAGGAGAGTTTTAACACTTTTTCTATGGGGTACCTGACTGACTGAGGCACGTCTTTATATTGTTTCTGCATGTATATCTTTGGAGTTTTACCGCTTTTAAGCCATTCATAATGTTTCTCATTACTTCTATTCTTAGGTGATTTCCAGATGGCCTCGTTATGAAGTTGAAATACCACATCACATCTTTTGTATTTGGTATCCATGGGCGCTTCATTAAACAACCAAATATCGCAGTCGGTTCTTTTCCAGTCAAATCGAACAGAACCATTGGGGTGTGAACCCATAATGACAAGGTTTTTTTTGGTTACGTTTTTCATAGAAAATATACTATTCACATAGTATGCTTATGTATACATTATTACATGGTTGGTAGTGATCATGAAATGGATAGAAAGTTTGATGGCATGCTAAAAAAAGCAACGGTGTTAGCAGTTATTCCAGCGCGAGGAGGGAGTGAATCTTTACCTCGAAAAAATATTCGTTCTTTTGGGGGAATTCCCCTTATCGCTTACAGTATTGCTGCTGGTTTGCAATCTACACTGGTTGATAGGGTTATTGTATCGACGGATGATGCTGAGATTGCCGGCATTTCGAGGGAATGGGGAGCAGAGACGCCGTTTATGCGTCCTACCGCATTGGCTCGAAATGAAAGTCTGGATATTGATTTTTTTGCCCATGCTTTGGGATGGCTTTATGAACATGAGTCATATCGACCAGACATTGTGGTCCATCTTCGCCCAACTTCACCTCTTAGACCCGTCGGCCTGGTAGATGAAGCTATAAAGGTTCTCCTTTCACATAAAGAAGCAGATAGTGTGAGGGGAGTGGTCCCAGCAGGTCAAAATCCTTATAAGATGTGGAGGATTTATAATCCAACTAAACCAATGCAGAACCTATTAGATGTTCCTGATATTAATGAACCGTATAATGCTCCGAGGCAATTATTACCAAAGATTTATTGGCAAACTGGGCAGATAGATGTGATTCGCACAGAGATTATTTTAGACGGATCGGTAACTGGTAAAGTTATCTATCCGCTCATTATTGATCCTCTTTTTTCATTAGATATTGATTCCCAAGTTAGTTTGGATTACGCAGCATGGCTTATGGGTAGGCTTAAGACGCCTATTGTGAGACCAACTAAACAAAGTAACAAGAAATAAAGGTGTTGAGTTTAATCGGTGATAGTGTCGATTGTTTTGACTGCAGTAATGCTTAATCCGTTTGTAGTGATTTGACCCTTTGTAATAAAGGGTAAGTAGCCTTTTTGTCTGACACGAACAGTGACGTAGCGGTTGGTGAGATAAATGACGGCAATGGCGTATGAAGTATTGACTGCGGTGGTATCGATAAAAGGCACATATACCGTATCGTCTGTATCGTAATTATTTGTAATTGTGGCTGTCAGGGTAAATTCTGAATATGTTGGTTGATTGGCATTACTATAACTTGAATATGGATATCGCTGTTCATCAATAATGGTGCCACTACCATTCCTTCTAACTACGCGGAGATATCCTGTTTCAGGAGTGTCAGCAGGAATTGATGCTGTAACTCGTATATATGAAAGTGGAGCAGTATGTGTCGATTGGATGGTGAATTGTGATTTATCAACAACATTATTGTCACCGGTAGCTAAAAAGACACCAATGCGATCACCGACAGAAACATTGCTAATGGTGAGGTTGATGTATGAGGGGGGGATTTGTTCAGTATTTTCTGAGTCAGTTAAGAGATAATTACTTGCATCAGCGACAGCCATATTAACGAGTAATACTCCTCTGGCACCAAAGAATTTTCCTCCCGCGAAAGTACCAAAAGGAGCGCGTTTTATTTCAGTAATACTTTCTGTCTCTGAGAGGATATTTGTTGTAGCGGAACCAATACTGGTGTCAGTAAGTAGTTCATTGTTTTCAAATATTCCATTAACGTCACGTAGTGTCATGATGCCGGTTGGGTTGGAATTGTGATCAGCAACAATGATGCCGGTAGCGCCAGAATTCGCACCGGTTACTGTCAATCCTTCGGTAAAATTCCCGGTTTGCGTATCGTAGCTTAAACGTATTTGCCCGACTGCTTTATAGATTTGACCCTCTCTTCCATTAATGGAGGTAGTTGAGCCTCGACGTGTAAGGTATTTTAGATATTCATAAATGTTAGAGAGGGTTTCTCCATTACAATCTATTTCAACGTCATAAGGACGATCTCCATTTCCATTATTTAAGTCGTATGTCGTAGCTCCAAATGTAATCGTGACACCTGAAATAGTAGCCGGACCTGTATTATTTGGATTGGATGCTGTACAGGTAGCATCACCGTTAGTGCCTGTAAGAGGATCATATTCTTTAATTGCATCACTGGTGGCAAAGTCGGTCATGTCGCCTGTGGGGTAGTAAATGAGCGTTGGAGTAGTTCCCGTTGCATCAGCAGTAAGCATCCCCTTTTTAGTCGCAGTGGCAAAAGTAGAGCCTACGTAGATGAGGTTGCCAGCGTCAAAAGTACCTGTTCCTGACGAACCAGTAAAGGTGCGATATCCCGTTGGATTATTGGTATCGGAAAAAGTGGAAAGGGGAACTGGACTTCTTCCACCCAAACTAACATCACTTTGAAAGTGATCATAGACGGTTGTGTATTGTCTGGCGTAAATGGTAATTAATCCAGCATTAATTAATCCACCATCAAAACCATCATTGGTGAGAAATAGTCGATCAATGTGGCCGGTATCCCAAAATGGAATGACTTCTTGAGTGTCTTGAAATACCGTCAGTGTGGTATTGATGGCAATGGAACCTAGCGTATATATGTTTGACCATAAGCGCTCTCCAGATACTCCGGCTGCAGTTTGGGTATCACTATGACCATTACAGGTGATGGTACCAGTAGTTGAATCCCAGTCGTCAGCAGCAGTATTGGTATTGGGTCTAATCCATAATTCAGATCCATCAACATAGAGTAGGGTGCCGTCATCTCCACCTGTAGTGTGGGTGATTGAGGCTCCGACATCACTCGCTACAATATTTGTTCCTGATCGAGTTATTTTAACGATACCAACATCCCCATTACCTGTTCCTGGTAGCGTTCTTTGCCACCCTACTGTTTGAAGTGATCCTCCCGTAATATGTTGGATGCTGATTGGATCAATAAACCATGGTTCTAGGTCTCCAGCATCAAAACTACCAATTTCATAAACTGTTGGAGTAATGGCGCGCATAGGAATGGTGTCATTGGCGTTATTTTGATCTGGATGAGAAAAAAGATCAGCAAGCGCTGAATAAAGTTCATTGATGGTATTAGTGTTGGTTTGAGGGGAACCCGATCCGGTCCATCTGATTTGTTTATAGCCATTGCCAGCAGTTGCATCATCAGCGTAGTAGACGGTCCAGTTGGTGAGGATGGTGCTACTCATAGATTATCCTGTGACAATGGTGTCAGTAACCATAATTATTTGTGTATTAAAGTCAGTGGTTCCGATTGAACCAGTCGCACTAGTAGCGATGTAGCGTATAGGATCTAGAATATGTGTTTCAGATTCAGTGCCAACAATTAAGTTCACTCTGTTTGTATCTGCAATAGCATCAGCGGCAGTGGTGTGCAGCGATAGGGTAGTATTACTAATACTATTTATGTAGTAGGTAGTTTCGTCAGTTAAGTTAATATCATCAATATTGTCAGTTGGTATGTGATATGTCACGGCGTCACCATCTCTGAAGTTATGGTTTGTGTCAGTGGTAATTACTTCAGTGGTTCCATTAACTCCTGAAGTGGTGTTGAAAGAAGCGGTTTTTGCGCTTTGTCGGGCTCTGATAATAACGCCTCCAATATTTGCATTTGCAAATGTATTAACTTCACCGTTTTCATCGGTAGGAGTAGAGCTTAGAAGTACGGTTCGGGCAGTGTTGGCTTGAAAAATTGCAACTTCAACGCCAGGAATTGCATCACCATTTTGATTTTTAACAGTAACAGTAACGTACACTCGGTTATTATAGGTAATGTTTGGTCCAGTATTGGTAGTAATAGTACTTCCAAGGCCATTGATAATGACGGAACCACCACTACTATTCGTTACTTCGTTTATGATGCAATCAGTAAAATTGTAGGTTCCGGCAGTGGCAAAATCGAGTGCGCCTGTCACCGTTACATTATCTAAGTCTTTGACCACCTCAAGGTTGAGATTGCCATCAATGGTGAGGTCATCAATCGTGGTAGTGTCGGTTAGGTTAATAGATCCGGTAGTTTTAAGGGTGGTAAATTTACTGGTAGTGGTGAGGGCTGAACCGGCGTCAATGGTGATTAATCCTTGAGCAGCTCGAAGGCCAATAGCGATACCGATGTTTTCGGTGGAAGTAGTGCTCATGGTGATGGTAGCATCAGAGCCACCATCACCCCTTGTAGCTACGGCAAAACCAAGCCCTGATGAAGTGCTTTCTAATTGTTCAGTAACACCTGTAGTCCAAGTAATGGTGCCGGCGGAAGCGTTGGCGGCAAAAGCCACGCCCAAACCACTGGTTTCTACATAGGGGCTTAGGGTGAGAACAGCTTCTGTATTACTGCGAGCGACTACCATGCCGTCGGCGGGTCGCAACTGACTTACACCCGTATAGGAACCACGGAAAATGTGATAATTGGTTGGAGTAGTATCCCAGGTTACTGAAATGGTAGTACTGGTGGCGGCCGCAATACCAGCGTCATTTAAACCCCAGACTTCAATACCGGTAGAGGTGGTGTTCATATCTGAACCTTTGCGAAGGAGGGTCATGGGAATGCCGCCATAGGTAACACTAGTAGCATTGCTGAGGGGATTAGTTTCATTGGCGATAGCGACGAGGAGATAACGATTACTGCCGGCTGAGATACTGGCGGTAGTGCTTTCTGCCCAAGCAAGAGAAGCGGCAACAGTGCCTCTAGTCGCTTCAACGGAACTAAAGGCAAACGTTGAAGCGGCGCTGGCATCAATGGCTACACTAACGTCTTTTAGATCTATGACTAAACCGTCTTTGGTGGGTAAGGGGTAGGTATCGTTATCTCTCCATTCAGATTTGGTACGATCATAGAATTGTTCTAGGTTGGTAAGTGTGGTATAGGCGTCAGCAGTGGCTTGGGAAACGGTGACACCAGCGTCAACAGAAAGGACAAAATCTTGGTAACGACTAATGGATAAGTCGGAATTTATACTACCAATTTCAGCACTAATGGAATAGAAATCGGCTGGTCCAAATCCGGTGACAGCCTGATGTCCATATGACCTAACTTCGAGTTCCGGAGAAACAATTGTAATACGGTAGTTATAGGAGCGGTTACCTTGATCGCCGGTTAAGACGCTGGTAGGAAAGTCATACGCACCAGGACTACTGGTATCAACATTGGTAATTTGGGCAGTCAACATAAAAAGAGAGGGTCGAGTTGTGTTTGATCCAGTAGTGTCAGTCTGTGAAATATAGGTACCAGTGAGAACTCCAGAACTATCTGTGGTAAAACTACCTCTGACAGCAGAAGCTCCAGAGCGATCATCTCTATAAATGAGCAATACATCTTGGATTGGATTTAGAGTGTCACGGTCAATAAATTTCCAGGTAGCAGTGTAGCCTTCATAGTATCGATTTGAGGCATAGGTTAAATAGAAAATACGTTTGTCGACACTTGGATCATTGTTCCAGTGCCAACTAGCATTATTACTCGCACCTTGACCCATCCAAATGTGTCCCATGCCAATATTACTGACTGCAAAACCAAATACATCTAAGCGACCGGCCTCCCAATTTAAATAACCGAAATTAACATCATCAACGGTAACATCAAAGAATATCGAGGGAGCGCGGTAGATTTCCCAGACATTAATACCGCGAAAAAGGACGGTATCAACTATGGCATTTGTACCGGTATAGCAAAAAAGATAGCCGCTGCTACCCGATTCGATGACAGTGCTTCTGGTGAGTTCCGTGACCATAATGTTGTGGCGGGCTGTGAGTGTTTTACATAAGATGGAGCTATCGATAAAGGAGACCACGGTGTTGGTGACGGTGCGACCGCCATAGTTGATCACTGCAGAGGCATCATTACCGGTGGGCGTGTCGGAGTCGAGTACGATTTGACTGTTGGTGACATAGATTTGACCGCCGGTGGTATTGGTCTCTAAATAAGAGGTGGAGCGGTCAATCACTACACATTCACCATCGATAGTGCCGGCACTAGCGCCAGTACCAGAAATAGTTTGAGTATTGGTAATGCGGACGACGCCGTTGTCAGTAAGGGTGGTAATGTTGGCAATGGCCATATACTATTAGCTTTGATTTTTAGATTTATGTTTTATGATTTAAGATTTACAAATCACTATCCGACCTTCATTTTCTTTACTATATCATCAAGAAGCGCGTTTTACCGAGAATGATTGGGGAGGTTTTCCCTGCATATAACGTTGCCATATGGTCTGATATGCTGACTCAAGGTGAGTGACAAATAGTTGTGGATTGAAGAGTGGGGAAGAAAATTTATGTTTTAGGATTTTGGATTTAAGATTTTTTAATTTTTCAGGGTTGGAAGCCAACTCAAGGGCAACCTGGTAGTAATCGTCTAGTGAAGTGGTAATGCAGTCGGTTAATCCAAGACAAGACAGCATGCTGGTGCTCATACGGGAGACGTATCGGGTGCCAGTTTTGGTAATTACGGGGATGCCTGCAAGCAGAGCATCACTCGTGGTGGCGCCACCGTTGTAGAGGATAGGGTCGAGGGCAATATCAGCAAGTGAAAGTCGATCTAATTGTTGGTCAAATTCGATAAAGGGAGCGAAAATTAATCGATTAGGATTAACATGATGGGTAGCTGCAAAGGCACATATATTTGAAGTGGCAAGGTCATTTGATTTGACAAGCCAGAGTACAGCATTTGGTACATTTTTTAATAACTTCAACCAAATGGTCATAATCTGGTTCTCCCCACATTCCCGGAACATCCCAGTT
>CAZKMY010000031.1:0-10762 GCA_964554085.1 uncultured Pseudomonadales bacterium | reverse complement strand
ACCTCAGTAAACAATTCTTCTAATTCTCTTTCGGTAAAATAATGTTTATGCTGCTCAATCATTTCTCTACGTACAATTCCAAAAAGTGCCAGAAACTCCAATAACCACTTGTTTCTTGGGGAAGGGACAGTGAGGAGTAGTACTCCACCCGGTTTCATTACACGAAATAGTTCATGCGCAATAGCCCGGGGATATTCTAAATGCTCCAAGACAGCCAGCATGGTTACTGTGTTTGCAAGTTCCGACTCAATCGGCAATTTTTTGCGAATGAAACATTTTTTTATTTCCACATTTTCCACGACTTGGCTTGTTGCTTCTGAATCAATACCGATACAAAAATCCATCTTCTCCTTTACGGCATCAATCAAGAGCGGAGGATTTCCACATCCAATATCTACAAATACTCCTCCAGAAGGAATATGCGGCATGATCCGTCTGATACGTGCTTGTCGAAGATATGGCTCTATGGAGAATATATTCATCTCATCCAAAAAACCGAATTGATAAAATTGACTGAAGTGCTCCAAATCCATCTTTCCAGGTGATCTTTTTACCCTCCGCATACGATCGTGCTACAAACGAAATGGGCACTTCCATTATTTTTACTTGCCGCTTCAATAATTTACAGGTAATCTCAGTTTCAATCCGAAAATCATTACTTGTCAGCTTTAAGTCTCGAAGGAGGGCGGTGGGAACCAACTTATAGCAAGTCTCCATATCAGACAGGATTGAGTTGTATAAAATATTTACCACCCAATTCAAGAATTTGTTCCCCAAGTAATGCCAATAAAACATATTGGTATGAACCCCAAAAAACCGCGAACCAAACACCACCTGACACCTGCCTCGTTTAACCGGCTCCAACAATAGGGGGATATCCTGAGGGTCGTATTCCAAATCAGCATCCTGAATTAACACATAATCTCCCGTGATTGCTTTCAGACCGGTCTGAATTGCTCCGCCCTTACCCAGATTTTTTGAGTGTTTAATCAACTTAATTTTCTTATGAGCAATCGAGAGCACTTTTTTTGAAGTCCTGTCCAAGGAGTGATCATCGACCACCACAATTTCAGCAACTGACTTTTCTTTTAATAATTTCTGCAACACATATCCAATTGTTTTTTCTTCATTGTAGGCGGGAACAATTACAGATAATTTCATGCTCGTCGAATCTCTCGTACACTTATCGCAAATAAATAACTAAATGCCACAACCCTCACCCACCCAATCAGCAAATGAATCGAAAAAATGCCGAGTGGTAGGTTGGGGATACTGGTCATCGATGTCCCAATAATAATAGCCGAAGCCATCATTGCTGGCAACTTCTCCCTCCATGTTTTCAATGGTAGTACCGCAACGAAAGGGATATGCCAGAGCAAAAACGGGGTTGAAAGCACTTTAGCGGTTAACATAAAACACGATATATATCCCAACGATACCCAAATACGTAAATCATGAGTATGTTTGGGGTTTCGTTGAATAATTCGTTTTGATGCCCACACTCCATACACCAATAAAGAAATGGGGAATGCCACATCAAATACTCGTTTAATTTGCGAGCTAACAGGACCTTGAATATCATAGTTTTTGTATACCTCTGCGTAACGTTCTGTCTGAGTAAAGCTGTTGATTGTCCGCGCTAATGTGGCGGGAGCACTCTCAACTTGAAGGCCTCGTTGTTGATGATACACAAAACTTACCAGCAGAGAAGATCTAAAGAGTATAAGTGGTACCCCCCAAATCAATAATCCTGCGATGCTTAACTCAACAAATAGTCGGGCAAGATTTTTGTGTTCAAACGCCGCATGCATTAAACCCAATGGAGCATTCACATACTTAAGTGCCACTGCCAAAAAATAACCAAGCCACCCAATAAACCATCCCTTCGTCTGCCATAGGATTGGCGCCACCGCCGCCACAAACATGGCGCAGGTAAACGTTAAATCCATGGAATCATAGATAAAATGGTTCGCCTTTGCCGTTACCAAAGCATAGTATGCCAAACTCATGACATACATTGTTGATGATGACTTACTCTTTTGAAGTACCTTGGTCATCAGCCAGAACAAAAAGATGTCTACCAGTAACAACATCCCCCGATACGAAACAAGATAGTCGACATGGTACCAATGGTGGTTGGTTCCCATATCAATAACATGTGGCAGATAAAAAAGAGGGATTGTTGCAGGGGGGTACTCGTACCATTGCTGTAAATAGGGTTTAGTTCCTCCTGCCCACAAGTGGGCATACGGCATGTAACTATAAATAATCTCCGTAAATTGAACCGGGCGGTATATCCAAATAATCCCACGCGTCACTAAAAAAACCGACCAGACCAACAAAGGAATCCAGAGTCTCTTTTTCATAGGTTTATCTTAACGCTATTTAGTATTAAACACATCAATATTTATACCAGAGTGTGTTTGAGCTAGTTGTAAGAAATTTTGACGTTGAGTTTCTGTCGCCAAAATAAGCGAATCTTTGCGAATGTATACCAATGGAAAATCAAACAATTTTACGTATGACTGCTGCAGCTGCTGTTGAATAAACGGAGTAAAAGTCGCCCCCTCATCCATATAGGTGACAAATCGCGGCGGTTGCTGCTGCATCACTGCGTGCCATTGCTGTTGTAGCATTGGATTACGGTACTGCCATTCATAATAGGTAACCTGTCGGGTAGCAGGGATGAGTTTGGTGAGCCAATAGGGTAGTGTTTCGTTCGGTATAGTCATCAGTGTGTCACCGGGATTTTGTAGCGTTAAAATTACTTCACTAACTTGAAATTGAGGAGTGTACTGAATATAACTTTCAGTCTGAGGGTTGGGTAATTGTCTGTATGGCATGGTTGGTTGAACCAGCCAAATTCCTAAGCCAACAATCACAATCCCATATAAAATTGCCTGCAGTTTTTTTGTCAAGAAACGTTTCAAAATAAAACGTAATAAAAACCAGGTTAACACCAACCCAGTTAAAAGCCAGGGAACAAGATGAAATCCAGAATAATAATATTGATGTAGCTGAATCACTCGCAAATTTGTCAGACCCCACAAAAAGAAAAAACCAATCACAAAGAACGAGTATCTCCACTGCCGGCGTATAAGCAATACAAATAAAGAACAAGTCCAAATAATTCCCATTCCAAGTTGTAGAACACTCAAATTGTCATAAGGAGGGACAAATGCTCTAAATGGTATCGTCCATAACCGTATCCAGTCAAGCATGCTTGTAAACTCGGATAATAAGGGAACGCCGTATTGGGCGTTATACATAATTGTTTCCATCCACCAATTATTGAAGGGGACGATAATAAAGACAGGAATAAGTGTCAAAGCTACGCCTGCAAAAAAACGGAAAAAGGAAATTTTTGCCAATTTGTGACACAACCTTGCCAACATCAAAATGCCAAGTGGAATCGCAAGCGGGAGCGAAAAAAGCGTTGCTAATACAAGGCAAATTCCCCACAGCCATTCATCGTTCCAAACGATATCATGCATCCATTCTTGCCAACTGGCACAAAAAATATAGGTAGTGGGGTAGACAGCAAAAGATTCCGCTAAAAATAAATTTCCCAACAGCCAGTATTTGATTAATTCAAAAATAGTAATGGGAAGTAATACAATGCTACCGAATCGCCATACAAGTAACACGGCCCAAATCAAACTCCACAGAAATACAACCTGACGATGCCGCTGAATCAGCATAAACAAGTTTTGCGGATGACTTATCCGATGAACGGCCGCTGAGGCGAGATAGTTTAGCGGTTGATGATTTGTAGAAACATCAGTATAAAGTTGTTTTCTTTGAGTAAGTAACCATCCAACCACCACATGTTCGTCTTCATCAACAAACTTAAAACTCTGACTATATCTCATAGAGAGAGGATAGAGGGATCCTATCAGCACCAGTGTAAGAATAATGAAGAAAGTTTGTCTCATTTGGCCTCAATTTTAACGGGGGTAACACAACCTCTTTCCTTACATATTCGGTCAGGAAATTGTTGGATCGCTAGCAAATTTCCATACAATGCCGCTATCAACCCAGCACATACGACCACACGCTGAATCCATAACTGGTATTTTTTTGGAATGAACAACGCATTAGCAGCGAGGACACCTACATACAGTACGGTAATCAGTCGAAGCAAAGAGCTGGGAACCGATATTCCTGCCAATGCATAACCAGTGCTACCCAACAGTAATAACAATATTCCTGGAATTAATATCAATCTGTTCCATCCATCAACGATAACTACTCCCATACTGATCGACAACAAGGGATAGATTGGATAGCGATACCAAGGAGAATTGCTTTGTGGCCCCGCCAGCACAAAGAGGGCAACCATCCAAAACAATGCTGATAAAGCAATAAAATGACGTTCTTTTGTTTTCCCACCAGTTAAATAGAGCAGACCAAACCAACCCAAGTACCACCACCCATCCTCAATCATTCCATAGATTTCCGGATTATTAAGGATATGAAAAATGCTGGTGACATACGCTCCACGTTCTCCCTGGTTTAACAAATTGTGCCAAAAATAACTTCCGCCCACCAATTGCCCATACAACAAATACAATAAACCCGTACACACTCCCGCAATCAAAACAACAAGTGATGTTTTACGATTCTGTTTCCAGGTAAAAAAGACGCTCACTGCAATACTTAAATATCCAATAATTTTTGACCAAGCAAGCACGAAATTGCTCATGATAAGTAAGATAAGAAAACCACGGCGAGTCATCGTTTTCCGTTGCTTCCACGTCAGCCAAAGTGATAGTAGCCAAAATGGAGTCATAATATTTTCGATATAACTTTGCCTTTGGGAAAATGCAGCCAGTGGCCACAACGAAAGCAGAGCTAGCGAGATATGACCTACATATTTATTGAACACATCTCGTGCGAGCATATATGTCATAAGTAATGTGAATAGTGCGGCAATCAATGCGGACGCGCGAACAACCATGTGAGGAATTTGACTAAAATCTCGATAACCCAACAAACGGGCCGGCAACGAAATTAACACAGTTGCCAACGGGGGATGATCAAACCAAGGATCTGATAGCCGATATCCAAATGCTTCCACCGGATAAATATTTTTATATTGGGATCGCCATATCAATTGAGGGTTATCTTTCTCAAAAATGGTAAGCGACGTGGGATGCCAAAAATTATCCAAGATACTATTTCCGGCCCACACGTAAAACAATCCATCATCATTTTGGCTAACAGGGTATTTATCTGCGTCAACAACCCTCAACCACATCCCGAGACCAATCAATGACCATACCAAAACAGGTATCACTAATGCCGCAAAGAATCGGTATACTTGAGTTATTATGATTCGCATTACTCCTACAAGTATAGCCCATTGCATCGGCTTCTGTCTGGTGGCAATCTACGGCGTGTATTGGTTTACCAACACTGCTGTTTCAGGTCCTGACCGGTTTATGAATAAAAAAAATGCCCTTATAAACAAAAACGCTGCAAATAGTAATACGTGCCAATTTCGTATAGTTCCAATGTCTCCCCCCACAGATATGCAACAATCTCAAGTAATTGGATATTTTCAAAATAATACGAGTCAGCCCATTCTAGCGACTCATGAACAAAACATATGGAGCATTGACAAATACGATGCAGCAAGTGGTACCAAAACAAAAATTACTAATAACATTCAATTTGCCGGCACAAAATTATCTTTTAGTTATCAGCCAATTTATAATCTAATTGCTTTTCCTCAATGCAATAAAAAAGAATGCGATATCACTATTTGGTCAGTTGCTGATGAACATGAAGTTAAACGGATTGCAGCTATAGATGGTCATGGTGGTAGACCAAGTGATATCGACAATCTTTTTTTTGATCCTGAGGCGGGTTTGGTTTCGTACACGACTACAATGAGTGATATTTCCAGCCGAGTGGTTTTGTCATACGAAGGTCGCCTACTCCAGTCAATCGATGAGTCCCCTGGAGCCGATAGACAACTACAATTTATAGGATATCTTCCTGAATCAAAACAACTCGTATATCAAGACGCTCGATCAAACGATCGGATATTGTATTCAGCCGATTCAATCAGCTTAGTAAGACAAAGATGTTCCCCATAAAAAAATATCTACCGTTTTTTATTCTTGCCTTCATTTACGGATATATAACTGGAAGGTATTGGCAAGATTTTTCACTCCACTATTCACAAAGCGAATACGAAAAGAGATATGGCCATTCTCAGTACGTATTGGGACCGGCATATACGCACCTTATGGGTGATGGGGATATTTACACCTACGCGGGGATTCGCTACGCTCAGGGTGAGGATCCTACTGCAATCAATTTTGAACATCCGCCGGTAATCAAATATATATTTGGATTAAGTTACCTGCTTTTCTCAATTCCTAATCTTGCCAACGTTGTTTTTTTGGTAATAGCGGCTATTAGTTTTTGGAATATCACATCAACACTGTTTGTGTCCATGCGATGGCGGTATATAACAACGGCCATCTTTTTACTTCACCCCATTGTGTATTCGTATTATATCCAAACCATGCTTGATTTTGGCACAATGGCATTATCCTTGGCAGTTATTGCTTGTTATGTAAAAGTGTATGAGTCAGACACAAATCTAAAGAAGTCAGGCTTGATTCTTTTCATGGGCCTATTTCTTGCTTCAAAATACCCGCTTCCCATAAATGCGCTACTACCAATATTTCTTTTATGTTGGTTACGACTCAAAAAACGGATTACATATGCGTCAGGTGTAGTAATAGGACTAGGAGCTGGAGCTGTTTATCTTCTTACGTATAGCTCTTTTTTTATGCACCATCACTCACTGTATTCGTGGCTAAAGTTTGAATGGAATCGTTGGCAATGGTATCAAGGTAAACTAGGCTCTCAATGGGGAAGTCTATTTCAGGTCATTTTTACAGGTCGACGTCCGGTTGTGTGGGATATGTGTCCCAGCTATGCCAAAGTTAAATGGTGGCATGTAGGTGTCCCTCTCACGTTTGTTGTATACATCACCTCATGGATAGAGGGGAGACGACATTTCAATCACATACTTGCCCCCTATTTTATCTGGACCATTATTGCGTTTTGCATACTATTACTTGGTGCTGATTCTGATCGATTTCTTGTCCCGCTTATTCCCGGATGGACACTCTTTGGAATGAAATGGTTGGAGATAAGGACTAACGGGAAAGTAAGCCGGTAACTTCACCTTTTATGCGTTGATATCCCACTACCATAAGTGTGAAGATATACACCAATCCACCACCCATGATTGCAAGAGCCATTCCCTTCCATGAGTACATCCATGAGAATCTGGTTATCCATAATCCACTTCCCATCACCAATGTGGCAAAACCCTGCCTCCATATAGCATCAATAAAATTAAGCGATACAATTTTTCTAATCTCTACCAATACCAACAATGACAATGAAGCCACAACGGCTGCTGCCATACTGACTCCCACTGTTCCATAAAAATGGATCAGAATGGGAGTTAGTCCCCACGTTGCCAGTGTCATAATGACCATCAGTAATAATGTTCGGTTAATTTTTCCAATCGCATTTAATGTATTGATTAAGGGATTTGCCAACGCAGCAAAAGCAATGTTAAGGCAGAAGAATGCTAATGAAGGGAGGGCGGGTTGCCACTTCTGATATTGGGGGATTAATGTGGTAATTGGTATGGCCATCAATGCCATCCCAGTCAGCAGCGGGAAAATGAGAAGACTGATAAAAAAGAGCACTTTCTCCAGGGCTTTTTTTAACAGGTCTGGATGATCTTGTAATCTTGAAAAAGTGGGAAAAGCAATTGATACGACACTGGTTACACTGAATTGATAGGGATACATCGACCATCGTTTTGCCCATCCAATCAGACCCATTTGACTAAGAGGCAAAAATGAATTGAGAGCAACTATAAATAAATCGTCCTTAACACGGGCAAGCAAATCATTGAGTTGAAACTTTGCACCAAAACGAATTAGTCGGGAAAACGTAGTCTGTGACCACGCGAACCCAAACGGCCATCGCTGAATCCAATACATTACCACAACCCCGGCAACACTTCTCACAAATACGGCCACTGTATAACTCCGAACTCCCCAATGATGAGCAGCTAAATAAACCGCAATACTATAAAACAAGACTGACTCTACGATTTCGGGGATAACTTTTTTACTAAACTCCAGCTTGCGTTCTAGTAGAATCGATGGGATCGTTTTAAATGATGCCATAAAGAAAGAAAAACTCAGTACATACAAAAGCTCCAATCCATTTCTGTCCAAATGAGAATGTGTTTTCCAAAACGGAGTTAGACAAATGGCAATGAATAAGATAACTACGGCGAGTGCTTGTTGAACAGTAAACGTGGTTCGGAGTTCTTCAACTGTTGGCTCATCTTTTTTTTGCACCAACGTTGCTGCGAGCCCCACATCAGAAATAAAGGTGAGTACGCCAATTGCTGCGGTTACCACAAAATATACCCCAAACTCTTCTGGAGAAAGATAGGCACCTAGTAATATCGTAGCCACGATTCCGACCAAAAATACAAAACCGGTTCGAAAAATATAGCTCAATACTCCCGCAACAGACTTTTGTTTAATTTCCTTAACGTCCAGCGGCATGTATATGCTCCTTTTTTTTCATGAAGCCAAGCATACCAGCAACGAATATGGAAATACTAGTCATACAGTCAGCAACGATTCGAAGTGGGGTTTCTTCAAATCGACCCGATATGAAATGATCATTCACCCCGGCTGGAATAGTTGCCTCAATCAATCCTTGTGTTTGAGTTTGATGTGGGATAACTTTACCATCGTAGTAAATTGTCCAACCGGGAAAATCAAAAATATGAGCAGTAAACGTAAACGTGTCATGATTTTGTATCCAGATTAAAAATTCATTACTTCGATCAATTTCCACTGAATATTGCGCAGAACTTGGCAATTGATACCGGTTACTTGTTGAAACTGGAGATTGGAGAGCCTTTAGTTGTGCTTTTTTTGGTAAAAAATCGGGGATGATATCGCTCGTGATGGTTTGAATTCTAATTCGATCTGAATAATACAAAGCATCATCATCGCTAAGAAACGTCTCAGGCTTTGCATGAGATAGTTGTGACGCAATAAGGGGAATAATGACGACAAAAGCAAAAATGCCATGAAGCCGTTTTGGCAAAAAATAAATGATTGATCCAGCAAGTAGCCCGAGCAAAACAACCGTAACTGAGAGGAATCGCCAAGGAAACTGAAGGTACATCATAAATGGTAAAAGATCCCATACTGGTTTTGATTTTAGAATTGATAAAAATAGTGATAAACCAACCATTCCTCCCAACAGCCACAGGACTGGAGGGGTTTTCTGCTTGCTGATAAGTCTGCTGCCCATAAGCAGAAATAATCCAATCACTAACACAATCTGTACCTTACCTAGTTCAAAACTGACATTGTCATCAATTCCCCACACCGATCCACCGTAACCCCAGGCAGAATTCCAGAATTGTCGAATGTACAAGAAATGATAGTTATAATTGCTAAACCCGGTTGTCAATTGGTCAGCTTGTGTCAATCCTTTTTCAAATAATGCTGGAATTACGAACCATGCGGATAAACCTGTTGTCAAAACTCCCATTACTAACAATTGTTTCCAAGCTGTTGTGAGGACGTGTTCGTTCACAATCCAGTACACGAGCCAAATGAGGATAAAAGGCAGTGTAATTATGGCCATCAAGGTATGGCTTATAAGAATGCCGGATCCACAAAGGGCTACAAATACTACCCGAGACCACTTTGGTCGCTTTGCCCAAAGTACGATTGCCCACATAGTTAATACAAAACAAGTCATACCGGATAACTCAGCAAATGCCCCCCGCACATACATATCCACCAATCGATATGGTGCATAAATACCTGCAATTCCTGCCACCAAACCCGCCCATCGGTTCCACAACAATGTACCCAATTTATACAGTGCGACAAATGAAAGAATGACTTGGAGAATAACCGTTAGTTTAACTGACCACACGAAAGAAATCCCAAAGATTCGAAATAACAATGCTTCCATATAGAAAAGTGGACCATAAAACGAGAATTGCGGCATTCCGTAACCGTATCCTAAATTCTGGGACCATCTGATTGGAAGTTGGCCATCAAACAAGCCTCGTTCAAACTCTGCCAAACGGGCAACATGGGTGAAATCATGAAGATGAAAAAAATGATTTTGCATGTATGACCAAACCAGTGGTAAACAAAGAACAATTCCTACCACCAATACCCAATCAAATATACGAAATGGAGGAAATATTTTTTTCATTGTTTTAACTTGAGTAATAATAACGGAGCTCCATTATGAGGTTTTGCATAGGTGCCCACAAGATCGAAGGTGGGAGAATAATCAAAATGGAGGCGATCCTGATTAACTACTAAAAATGTTTCGTCATAGCGGGAGGTCTTAACTTTCATTTCTTCAGATAGTCCAACTACGGGTTGACCAACTCCAACAATCTCCATCTGTTTTAGGAGGGGAGTCTCAGAAAAATACACAAATAATCCGTCAGGCAATGTTCCAAACAACCCTTCGGTTCCCACAAGAACCTTTTTGCCGCTTTGTACCTCTTTGGTTAGATAATCTCGAATAGTAGGAATACCATAACCAGCAGACCAATCAGCCAGGTATTGATGGGTGTCCTCATGAGCAAATGGAGTTGATCCGGGTGAAAACAACAAGGGAACGTCAAATCTGAGTGAAAAAATCAGTATCAAGG
>CAZKMY010000030.1:0-11550 GCA_964554085.1 uncultured Pseudomonadales bacterium | reverse complement strand
AATGACATTTGATGATCTGCTGGGCTACTTTAAAGCTGTGGCTAACTACAACACTGCTCATGGGACAAAAATTCCCATTCTTTATGACGATGGGGATGCAACGTCTGGTGGCATAGGATATGGCCCAAGTACTTTTAATATTTTTCAAAGTTTATTTAGATCTGAAATTCCTGATTTAGCATTCCTCAAGGATACTCATCCATCTGAAGAGAAGCTAAAAGCAGTAAAAAAAACATTGGGATCATTGGAACAACTGAGTAAATATAATCCTTTGATTGTGGGTTATGAGGGATTGAGGTGGTTTGATACACGATACTATGTGTTAGAAAACAAAGCGGTTTTTACGGCAGCAGGTGCAAGTTGGATGTTTAGCCATTGGCATGGAATTGATAAAGTAAAAACCATGAAAATGGTACCGGTAGAAATGCCTGTGTATCAGCCTGTTAGTCATTATATTGGTGGCTATAATCCCATGTTTGCTGTCATGAAGAATTCACCTGTCCAGCAAGAGGCAATAGATCTCCTGATGACATTTAGTACCCCAAATACGGCAGAGAAATGGGTTCGTTATGCAAAAGCTCCGTCAGGAATTCAGGGTAACTTAAGTGAATCGGGAGCATCGAATTCTCAAGCAGATCAGTATGACAAATTTATTAGTTATGTTACTGGCAAGTACGGAGGCAATGTGTTTGATTCAAAGACCGTGGATTACATTTTGGGAGCACAATACAAAGATCTCACAACCTCTTTTTGCCGACACTTAGTTGAGGTTATGGCAGGAAAGCTATCTGCAGAAAACGCATATACAGCTATTACTAACGAAATGAAACAAATGAAATAGGAATCGTGCATGCGAGGATTGAGAAATAAAATCATCCTGTTGATAGCTCTGCCTTTGGTAGCAGTTTTGTCGTTGGTGGGGTATATTGCCATCCGGAACAAAGGTGAGACCGAACAGCAATTGGTGCTTAACCGACTTGCTTCGTACCGTGAGTTGCTTGAGAGTGGGGATCTCAGTTTTGAAAGCATGAATGATAAACAAAAACTTGAATCGTTTTTAGGTGAACGGGTTTTGTCGGCAGAGATTTTACGGAGTGATTTTTTTGTATTGTATTCCACGGATAATAACTCAATCTCATCTATCCGAGAACAAGATAAAGCAGATGTAAACGATGCGTTTCAGGGGACGGAAACGATAAAAAATACCCAAATTGATGGAGAAGATTCACTCTTATACATATCACCGCTTGTGGTGGATGGAAAAATTGTGGCATGTATTCACATATCGCTTTCGTATTCGAACTCAAACAAGATAATGAGAGATTATGCCTTGAGCATTATTGCGCTCATGATCATAAGCTTGATTATTTGCATACTGCTGATCACTGCACTGTTGCGGCGGGCAGTACTCAACAACATTCAAGCCTTACATAATGCGACAGTAGCGGTTGGGGAAGGTGATTACAATCTTTCGATAGACGTGTCAAGCAATGACGAGATCGGAGATCTTGCAACTTCATTTAGTCAAATGGCTCATCAATTAAAAACAGCATATACCGGTCTTGAACAACGAGTGGTGGAGCGGACGAAAGGTTTACAGCTAGCGGAATTAGAACAACGAAAACAAAAGGAGTTCCTAGACAATCTTTTTTCAGCAATACCTGAAAACGTGTATTGGAAAGATACGAATCATGTTTTCTTGGGATGTAATCGTGCTTTTGCCAAGCTAGTGTCTTTGAGTTCACCAGAGGATATTGTGGGGAAAGTCGATGCAGATTTGCCTATCAACCCAGAACTAATTGATTACAACATTAAGATGGAGAACCAAGTTATTGCAACAAGACAGCCATTGCTTAATGTCCAACAGACTGTAGTAAACCAAGGGGAAGAGCATGTGATCCAGACTAGTCGAACTCCTTTGATCAATGATCAGGGTGAGTTGGAGGGTGTCTTGGTGACTTTTTCATCCATCACCGATTTGGTAATGAAAGAACGGAAATTAGCCGAAAGTGAGCAGCGATTAAGTACTATTTTGGAAGCAGTTAAAGAGGGGATCACTCTCAGTGATGCAGAAGGTCATTTTTACTTGTTTAACAACGAAATGACAGAATTAACTGGTTACACGAAGGAGGAGGCCAATGCGGTAACGGACTTTAATCGACTGCTGCATCCTGACTTGGGTGACGCGAATGCGGCAATTGGGCTAATCGAATCATATGGGGTGCAGGAAAAACGGGAAACAATGACGGTAATTCATCGTAAAGACGGCCAGGTACGAGACGTGTTAGTGTCGACAGTAGTAATTGAATCAAGTGGTCAAAAAATGTTTTTGTCTGCATATCGGGATATCACCGCGTTAAAACAAGCAAATGCTGCATTGGTCCACGAGAAAGCATTGGTGGATAGACGGATTTATGAACGAACCCATGAGTTGGAAACAGCTCAGGATGAATTAAAGCGGGCCCTTCAATCATCTACGAGTGAGGCTGAAAAAACACTTGCGATTATTAACAGTATTGGTGATGGGGTGTTTGTGCTTGACCATGAACGACGGATTGTGTTGGTCAATCCTATCACAGAGCAGTTGTCAGGATATTCATCACAGGAATTGGTGGGGAGGGTGTATTCCGATAATCTTAAATTTATTTACGAACAGAATCGTCAGCAAAATAGTGCATTTGTTGATCAGGTATACGAGCAGGGAACGCTGGCAACAATGACAAACCACACCTTGCTTATTGGAAAAGATGGTCGCGAATTACAGGTGGCGGACAGTGCAGCACCACTAAAAGATGGTGATGGGCATGTGACAGGTTGTGTGGTGGTGTTTCGGGATGTGTCGAAGGCTCGGGAAGTTGAGCGAATGAAAGATGAGTTTATTTCGATTGCTTCTCATCAATTGCGAACACCTCTAACCGCACTTAGATGGTTGACTGAGCGGATGCAAAAAGATACGGATAAGACATTAAATGCTTCGCAACAAGAGTTGGTGAGTGATATGCGATCTTCTACAAAGCGCTTAATCTCGCTGGTGAATGACTTGTTAAACATTTCTCGGATTGAGTCTGGACGGATTATGGTAGAGCCACAGCCGACCCAACTCAAAGAATTAGTTGAGTCGGTTGTTGATGATGTCCGAGTTCGGAGTGAAGAAAAACATCAGCGGATTATTGTCACCATACCTGATGATTTGCCGGTAATAAATATCGATCAAAAACTAATTCGTCAGGCGTATCAAAATCTGTTAGTAAACTCAGTGAAGTATTCACCTGAAGGAAGCGAAATCAACATCAAGTTGACACAAACTATCGATTCAATTCGATCGGAAATTATGGATATGGGATATGGCATTCCAGCTGCTCAACAAAATCGACTATTTGAAAAATTTTTCCGTGCCGACAACGTGGTGGGTAAAGACTCTGATGGTTCTGGCTTAGGATTGTACTTGGTCAAGAAAATTATCGCCGTTTCAGGAGGATTAATAGGGTTTAAGAGTCCGTTAGATACGGTTGAAGCAGATGGAAAACTTGAAGTACGGGGAACACTGTTTTGGTTTACATTACCTCTTTCTGGAAGTGAGCCTCAAAAAGGCGAAGTATCATTGAGTTGAGGGTATATACTGAAAACATGAACACAATCTTATTGGTCGAAGACGATAAATTGTTAGGTAAATCAGTTAAAGCAACATTGGAAGATGCTGGCTATCGGGTCTTGTGGGCAACCGAAGCGATGGAGGCATTCAAAGCGCTTTCTACCGGAGAAATAAATTTAGTGTATCTGGATATCATGTTGCCTGGTGAGATTGATGGGTACGAGATCTTGCGACGCATCAAGGTAGCGGGGTCAAGCTTTGTGCATATTCCAGTGGTTATGTTATCGAACTTAGGCCAAATGGGTGAGATTGATCGGGCAATGCAGATGGGGGCAAGTGATTATGTGGTGAAGGCGAATATTGACCTGGATCAATTAGTGGAATTAACAGCTAAGAAGATTGTGTGATATATGAATGTGCTTATCGTCGAAGATAATAATCAACTCATTCAATCAGTGGCCGATGCATGTCGAGGAAAAGGTTGGGCGGTATTGTTGGCAAATACCGCGGAACAAGCTTTTGAGGTATTAGGAAAAACGCAGTGTCAGGTGGTGTTATTGGATGTCATGTTGGCGGGGGGTATGAATGGGTTTGATATCTTAGAGACGCTCAAGCGACGGGATGAATGGAAACAAATTCCGGTGATTATGTTGACTAACCTTGATAGTGAGGAGCAAACTGCCCGACAGATTGGAGTGGCTGACTTTATTGTCAAAGCAAATGCATCGTTGGATGATGTAGTGTCACGTATTGAGCGGGCAGCGAAGCATGTAGCTTAATACGCTTGGGCAAAATACCACCGATGAATAGCAGGTTTGCCGCAGTAGATACAACTACCTGATTCATCGACTGCATCTAAGGGGAGACAACGGGTTGTTGCTTTGGTTTCTGTCTTTATGGCAGCTTCACAGGCGGGGTCTTCACACCAAAAGGCGCGAATAAAACCGCGGTCACTTGCCATAATTTCTTTGAAAGCAGTGTATGAATCAACCATGTGTGTATGAGTGGCAGTAAATTGTTTGGTTTTAGCAAGGGCGGCGGTTTGTTGTTCGGCAAAGGTTTGATTTAACCAACTGACGAGATCTGAAAGCGGAACAGTGACTTTTATCCCCGTGTCGCGACGGACAGCTACAACAGCATCATTGGCAACATCGCGAGGTCCAATTTCTAATCGAACAGGAACTCCTTTTAGCTCCCAATCATTGAATTTATACCCAGGTGTATAGACATCTCTGAGGTCAGCTTTAACTCGAAATTCCGAGAGTTGACTTTGTAATTTGGTTACCGCAGCTCTCACAATGTCGGGGTCTTTGGCCATGATAGGAACAATCACAACTTGAATAGGAGCAACTTTTGGAGGGAGATACAGTCCTTTATCATCAAGATGGCTGAGCAGTAGCCCCCCAAGTGATCGAGTAGATAATCCCCATGACGGTTGTCAGACATGGGCCTGTTTGCCGTCTTTGTCTTGGAACATAACATCGAACGACTTAGAAAAATTTTGTCCCAGATGATGAGACGTTGCGCTTTGAAGTGCTTTTCCATCTGGCATAAGTGCTTCAATGGTAAAACTGGTGACAGCTCCCGCAAATTTTTCGTTGTTACTTTTTTTACCAATGACGACTGCAACACCAAAGTGATCTTCGTAGACCTGGCGATACCACTCGATCGCTTGTGTTTGCATGGCCAAGGCTTCAGCTTCGGTAGCATGAGCGGTGTGGCCTTCTTGCCACAAGAATTCTGAAGTGCGTAAAAATGGAAATGTGCGTTTTTCAAAACGGGCTACGTTACACCATTGGTTAATTAATACCGGTAAATCACGCCAGCTATGAATCCATTTGGCATACATGGTATACATGATGGTTTCGCTGGTTGGGCGGACAACTAATGGTTCGGATAATTTTTCACCTCCACCATGAGTAACTAACCACAATTCTGGTGAAAACCCCTCGACATGATCCTTTTCTTTTTGTAAGAGAGAATAGGGGATAAACATGGGGAAATAGGCATTCTCGACACCTGCTCGTTTCATCATTTGATTGAATATTTCTTGAACATGTTCCCAGATAGCATATCCATAGGGGCGTATAACCATAGTACCCCGAGCTGGACCGTAGTCTACAAGTTCAGCCCGAGAAACATAATCAAGATATTTTTCGGATAGTTCTGTTGTTTTCATAATGAATATTATACAGGGGTTAATGTGGTATCTCTAGCGTGACGCTGATATGATAGGCATTATGACAGAAGACCCTGTAGGTAAGACCATAAAGTATCTCGTTGCTCACGAAAATCCAGATATGGATGCGATTGGTGCCATGTGGCTGTTTAAGCGATTTGGGGGAAGTGGATTTGATGCAGTGGAATATTATTTTGTTCATGCGGGGGACCTAATGGATGCGGGGACCATGTCGGCGAAAGAGATTCGAGAAGATGAAGTGGTGCACGTCGATACGGGTATGGGAGTGTTTGATCATCATCAACCAAACAATACTGCTCATGATTCGGCTACGCTCAGAACGTTTCAATATTTGGCTCAGAAATTTGCTGAAGTGGCAGAAGATGAAGCACTTAAACGAGTAGTGGGCTTTATTAATGAAACGGATCATTTTGAGGCCTATCATTGGCCTGACCCAGACAAAGATCGTTATTTGTTCATGATGGAAGAGATTTTGGCAGGCCTCAGATCCAGTGAACATTTTACGGATCGGGAAGTAGTGGAATTTGGCATGCTTTGTTACGACGGAGTGTATACCTCAATGAAGATTCGCGTGCGGGCGGAGGAAGATTTAGAGACAAAGGGACAAGAATTTGAGAGTCAGTGGGGACGCGCTCTAGCGATCACAAATAAGAATGACGAGGTGATTAAACTGGCCCAAAAGCGGGGGTTTGTGTTGGTAGTGCGTAAGGATGAGATGACGGGGGCAATTCGGGTTAAATCGGCTCCTGATCCAAATATAAGCTTACGGTCTGTTTTTGAACAAATTAAACAGTTGGACACTGAGGGGACGTGGTACTATCATCCTTCAGGTCATATGCTTATCAATGGATCACGGAAGCACAGTGGTCAAGTACCGACCAAGTTAACACTAGAAGAAGTAGTGGGGATGGTGGAAAAGAAAAGTAATTAAAGTATAAAAGTATGGGAGGTATGGAAGGTATGAATTCTATATCGTTGGAATTAATTTCACTTCATAATTTGCCGGAACATAACATTATTTTGGGGCAATCGCATTTTATTAAGACAGTGGA
The DNA here is from genome assembly GCA_964554085.1 of uncultured Pseudomonadales bacterium. Lineage (GTDB taxonomy): Bacteria > Patescibacteriota > Microgenomatia > UBA1400 > RBG-16-45-19 > CAZKMY01. The sequence goes on along the minus strand of CAZKMY010000030.1, from coordinate 4,706 downwards.
AGATATTTATGAGGTGATGGTAAATGCGGTGCCGCAAGCAAAATTTGGAGTGGCTTTTTGTGAGGCGTCTGGAGAGCGATTGATTCGACATACGGGAACAGATACTGCTTTGGAAGCAGAGGCAGTACGAATGATGGAAATGGTCGGGGCAGGGCATAGTTTCGTCATTGTGATGAAAGACATGTATCCGGTGAATGTGCTATCACGATTGAGAGCGGTACCTGAAATCGTGGGTATTTTCTGTGCCACTGCAAATCCAGTTCAGGCAGTGGTAGCGGTATCAGACCAAGGTAAGGGAATTATGGGAGTTATTGATGGAGAAACCCCTTTGGGGGTCGAGGATCAGGAAGCTCAAGTAGCTCGTCATGACTTTTTGCGAAAGATAGGCTATAAGCAATAATTTTCCTGTGGTAAAATACGTATACGTTTTTTAATTAAGACGAATGTAATTTAGTTTGTTTGTAGTGTGAGTACCCCTCACCTGATGCATACATATAAGTTAGGGGGTGTTTTTAGTTGTGGCTACGATAATTCGTGCTAAAAAAGATGAACCAGCTATGAGTGTCATTCGCCGGTTCAAAAAACAAGTTCAACAAGATCAAATCTTAAAAGAATTTAAGAAAAAAGAATACTACATTAAACCTTCTCAACTTCGTAAGGAGCAAAAGAAGGAATGGGAGCGGGAAAAACGCCGTCGTAAAATCGTCGGTGAAGAGTAAGATTAATGATCAAGCTTGATCTTCAAATCACAAATGAAGGCCGCTATCCGGTAAACGGAGAGCGGCTTTTTGCTGCGGTTGAAAAGGTATTAGAGGGGGCGTATAGCAATACGCCCGTACAAGTATCGTTGTTGATTGTCGATAAAGAGGAGATGGCGGAATACAACCTGAAATATCATGAGACGGCAGGACCAACAGATGTATTGAGTTTTCCCTATACTGACCCAGAAAGTCAGGTGAGCGAGGAGGAGTTTGTGTTCCCACCTGATGTGGGAACTGTTTTGGGCGATTTAATTGTGTGTTTTCCGGTGGCTGAAGAAGTGGCGCAAAAAGAAGGAAAGACGGTGGATGAAGTAGTAGAATTCTATGTACTCCATGGTTTAGAACATTTGCTTGGTCATCATCACGAATAGTATTTATACTTGTCATTAATACTACGAATAATAATCCCATAATAATTGATTTTTCAAACAATTAAGAATAGAATTGTTGTCCAAATTGATATTCTTTGATTCACTTATTAGCATAGTGGATTTAGGATTTCAGTTTTGCTCTTTAACATAGGGCTTGTTTGCTGCTTTATTGCCTGAAGGGAAGATATGTTTTTCTTCATGTCTTTTGTTCCGGCAGTAAAACGGTTTAGATACAAGGAGACAGAAAAAATGGTTAAAGTAATTAGCGGTAAGAATGTACTATTTTTAGTGGTACCAAAAAACAACAACATACTTCATCTACCCAGAGAAACACATGTGCTACGGATACCCGCACATGAACAAGCACCGTTACAACAACCAAAAACTACCACAACATCAACATCTTTTAAAAATAATTAAACATTGCGTCTTCGTGAAGAGAGCGAACGATTTTTGTCTCGCTCTCTTTATCGAGCTTTTTTCTTCACTCATTTTTCTTTCCCCAACCCTCATCTTACTCAACCACCGCCCACAACAAGCCCTATTCTTTTGACATTTTAAAATAATAACCTATAATACGCTCTGTTGTGTTCTTAAACGAGTTTTCTTTAGCTTGAAAATGAATCGTAAGGACCTCCAACAAGTTCTTTAACATGGGACTGGGAGGATAGAACTACCCGAATTGACGAGGTGTATTTAGCACGTCGTTGGTTTGGGTAGTTTACTATCCTAAAAAATCTATACATATGGAGAAATGAGAAATGGCAACAAAAAGTTATTCAGCTATGAATTTAGACGAATTACAAGAGATTGCGACAAAAACTGCACCATTACCAAAAGAATTTTGGGACCGCTTTGAACACTTTTGTCCTAAACGGACAAATCGTGACAATTTACGCACCTCGTCACCTATCTTGGTGCATGTCAATAAGGTTACCTCAATATCGATTTAAATCTGATTTAATTATATTGTAATTTCCTGGTTGAAGATTGAAGTGGGTTGGTCATTTTATGCCAATGATGTGGACTGTAATTACTTCCACCACATCACCCCTAACGGCCGATATCAGCCCACTTCGCTTCACCGCTACACCTCATTTCTTTTTTTCCTTTTTCCATTCACCACAACCCCCAGTCCCATGTATTTTTTCCCTTTGGTAATTTTCCATTTTGGCTATACACTTGTTTTTGCAATGTCGTACTACACAAAATATCGACCACAAACCATTGCTGAACTCGATTTAGTTGGCGTTCGTGAATCCTTGGGACACATCTTGTCATCAGGGATGTTTTCTCGTGCGTATTTATTTACCGGTCCCAAAGGGACGGGAAAAACATCGAGTGCACGAATTCTGGCCAAGGTTTTGAACTGTGATGCAAATAGACAACAGGGGATAGGGGACAGGGTTCAGCTCAAGGAGCCATGTAATGAGTGTGAGAATTGTCGACGGATCACTAATGGTTCGAGTATGGCATGCATGGAAATGGATGCTGCCAGTAATCGGGGGATTGATGACATTCGGGTGCTAAAAGAACGAGTAGGACTGTTGCCATCTGAGGGTAGGTTTGCAGTGTACATCATTGATGAAGTACATATGTTGACGACGGAGGCTTTTAACGCTCTTCTAAAGACGTTGGAAGAGCCGCCAGCTCATGCAATCTTCATTCTATGTACGACAGATCCTCAAAAAATTCCTGCAACTGTGATTTCTCGATGTACTCGAGTGCTTTTTCAAAAAGCCTCGATAGCAGAAGTGATACATAGTTTAGAAAAAGCAGTTACGGGAGAAAAGTTGACAGTAGAGTCAGGTGTATTGCAGGCAATTGCTGAGCGGGTGGATGGAAGTTTTCGGGATGGAATGAAGCTGTTGGAACAAGCGGCACAGATGGGAAAGGCAATTACGCTAGAGCAAATAAATGATCTGAGTGGGTACGGACAAGATTATGCGGTAGAGCCACTCATTCAGTCATTATTGGCAAAAAAATTACCCGCGGCATTAGCAGAATTGAAAGACAAGCAACAGCGAGGTGTGGATGTGGGAGTTTTTTCCAAGCGGCTCGTAGAGACGCTGAGACAGCAATGGTTGGAAGTCTTGGTGGTAGGAAAAGTGAATAATGATTTGATGCGGCTTACTCAAGTAGCGTCAACAGCCGCAGCAGAAGTGAAGCGGGCAGTACTCCCTATCTTGCCGTTGGAATTAATGGTGGCAGAATGGTGTTTGTCAGGGGATAGGGGACAGGAGATAGGGGATAGGGTGCAGGGGGTAGGAAATAGAGTGCAGGAAGTGGAAAAAAAGCCAGAACCAATGATAATAAAACCAGTGACTAAACAAGTGGTAGAAGTAAAGAAAGAGGAATATACGCCGCCGGCAAATGCGTATCAGGGCACTGCAGCGGATGTAAAAGAAAAGTGGCAAGAGATTTTACTTGCTGTGCGGCCGCTGAATCATAGTCTTGAGGGAGTATTGCGGTCTGCTCGTCCTGCAGCGATGGAAGATGGATGGTTGACGATCGAAGCGTTTTATACGTTCCATAAGGAACGATTGGAACAAGATCGTCATCGAAAATTGTTGGAGCAAGCCATATCGACGGTTTTGGGTGGAGCGGTTTGCTTAAAGTTTGTGCTGGGGGAGCGGGCACAACAAATGGCTCATTCTCCGAATAATAATGTGTCTGGCGATGTGGTTGATGATGCGTTGGTGAAAGCAGCGGAAGAAGTGTTTGGTGTATAATTCCCCGCGAGATGAATATAGTTGAATGTAACGCAACATTTGTTGAGGCTGAAGTAGCATCAGCTTCTGAAAGTAATCCCTCTGTTTCGAAGTGGATTTTTCCAGTAGTACCTAAGGATGAACAGCCAGAAGTACTGGATTTTTGCCAAGGTCTATTGATTTCTCGAGTGCTTTTGGCAAGTACGTTGAAAGACACCAACCCTCAGTTATTTTTAAAATGCCTGGTTCATTCAATGGAAAAAACTACAAATGCATTTGATGCAGAGATTGAAAATAGCCAAAGGTATGTTGGCTGGGCTATTCGGCAAGTACCTGCGGATATTCCGTATATGGATAAATTTCAGTATGGCATGGAAAAACTTATTGAAATGTTGCCAAAATTTGATCCAACTCGGGGAGTTAAGTTTTATACATATGTTCGTAAAGGCATTCACAACTACTTGCTTAACATAAGTGGTTCAGAATTGGGAGATATTGTGATTCCGGCTGATGTGATGAGAAAACGATCAGAATATTTGTCGTATGTTAGTGAATATATTCATACCCACGAGGGAGTATGTCCGACGCGCAAACAATGCTTGCAAGATCTTGAATGGAAGGAATCAGATTATCGGATTGCAACTCGATATTCAACAATCAATAATAGAGTGATTGGACTGGATGATTTGTTGGCAGAAGAAGAAGGGGATTCGTTATCTCGTGAAGAGAAAATTCCAGGATCACGACACCCGCTTCAAATTCAGACAACTGAGCATGAATGTTTTAATCCATCTCTAGAACAGCAATATGGGTTATTATTTCAAGCATTAAGAAATGTTGAAGAGACTGTCCCTAACGGTACC
>CAZKMY010000029.1:0-11718 GCA_964554085.1 uncultured Pseudomonadales bacterium | reverse complement strand
TAAGGGTTTCAACATTATCCATTTAAACTTCTCCTTGCGGTTGGGGGGGGATAGAGTTATCCATTTGGTTGTTAATGAGCAACAAATAACCAAACGGATGGCTTTTTGTTACGAGTATGGACAGGAAAAAATAATTCAGACAAGGCAATATGCCGAATTAGTTTCGATTTTACACTATGGAAATAGACGTGGTATCCTTTTTTGGTATGAAATTAGTCATTGTTGAAAGTCCTACCAAAGCTAAAACCCTGCGGAAATTCCTCGGTAATGGTTATGTTATTGAGGCGAGCATGGGTCATATACGAGATCTGCCCAAGAGCAGTTTAGGCGTAGATGTAAAGAAAAATTTTGAGCCTGAGTATGAAGTAAGTAAAGGCAAAAGTCAGACTATTTCCAAACTGAAGAAAGATGCTGAGACTGCCGAGATGATTTATTTAGCAACTGACCCTGATCGAGAGGGAGAAGCAATTTCTTGGCATATTCGTGCACTATTGGAATCCAAGGCACGGAGTAAAAAACAAAAAGAAGAATTGGCGAAACGCTTTGCTCGGGTGACATTTCATGAGATTACCAAGACTGCAATTGAGCACGCGATTGAGCACCCAAGTGAATTAAATATGAATATGGTTGATGCGCAGCAGGCTAGGCGAGTGCTGGATCGATTAGTGGGTTATACTTTATCGCCCGTGTTATGGCGAAAGGTGCGGCGAGGTTTGTCGGCAGGTCGGGTGCAATCGGTGGCTGTGCGGATGATTGTGGAGCGAGAGCGGGAAATCAGAGCATTTAAACCTCAAGAGTATTGGGATATCGAAGTCAAATTGCAGTGTCACGGTGACACAGTGTCACAGTCATTCGTTGTTGATCTTACGGAAGTGGATGGGAAACGGGTTCAGGTACGTAGTACGGAGTCCGAGGTACGTGGTGAGGAAAAGGGAATATATATTGATTCACAAGCAGTGGCAGATCCGATAATCGCAGATTTGCGGCAGGCTGGTTATGTGGTGCGGAGTGTGGAGCGGAAGGAACAACAAAAAAAACCGGTAGCACCGTTTACTACTTCGACCCTACAACAGGCTGCAGCCAATGTACTAGGATGGTCGGGGAAAATGACCATGTCCATCGCACAGCAATTGTATGAAGCAGGATTGATTACCTATCATCGGACTGATTCCGTTAATTTGGCCGATGAGGCGGTAACAGCAGCACGAAAGACGATTGCAGAGGTATTTGGATCAGATTATGTACCAGACAAACCTAATAACTATCAAACTAAGAGCAAAAATGCTCAGGAAGCTCATGAGGCCATCCGGCCGACACGCTTGGATGTTCGGGATGTATCTTTGGAGATAAAGGGAGAAAACACCGAGCGGCAGCAAAAGTTGTATCAGCTAATTTGGCGTCGGTTTATGGCCTGTCAGATGAAACCAGCAATTTATGATCAAACATCTATTATTGTAGAAGCTCGGGTATCGGATAAGGCGACGCAGGTGTATACCTTGCGAGCATCAGGGAGTGTGGTGAAATTTGCAGGATGGAAAAAGGCATATGAGAGGGTACAGGGTTCAGGGGATAGTCAACAGGGAGAAGTGATTTTACCTGTAGTGAGTGAGGGCGAAGCGTTGCAGTATACAGATGTAGTCTCCGAACAGAAATTTACCCAACCTCCTGCTCGGTACAATGACGCGTCCATCATTAAGGAATTGGAGAAGCGGGGAATTGGTCGACCTTCCACGTATGCGTCAATTTTGTCGACTATTGTCGACCGAGGGTATGTGGAGCGATTGGATAAACGATATAGCCCCACGAGTATTGGTGAGGCAGTTAACGATTTTTTGGTGACCAGCTTTGCGGAGGTGATGGATTACGAGTTTACGGCAGAAATGGAAGAGGATTTGGATCGGGTAGCCCGAGGCGAGCGAGAGTGGCGGGCGTTGATGAAAGCATTTTGGGGTCCCTTCGAAAAAGCGGTCAAAGCTGCGGATACGGGGGCGGCTCGGGTAGAGATTCCAGTGGAGAAAACAGGGGAAAAGTGTCCCAAATGTCATGAGGGAGAGCTGGTAATCAGAACTGGAAAGTTTGGTAAATTTGTATCGTGTGGTCGATTCCCAGAGTGTGATTACAAGGCAAGCTTAAAACAAACCGTAGAGGGAGTGGTGTGTCCTGATTGTGGCTCGGAAATTGTGATGAAGCGGACGCGGACAGGACGAACATTTTGGGGATGCAGTGCGTATCCAGCATGTAAATGGGCGAGCTGGCAAGATCCGAGTAAAAAACAAGAAGAAGATAATAAGGAGAACAACACATGACGTGGCAAGTCATTAAAATTAACCGTCAGCGCGAAGATTATTCAGAAGAAAAGGTGGCGGATGCGATTTTTATGGCAGCCCAAGATGTGGGTGGAACAGATGAACAATTATCTCGGGAATTGGCAAAAGAGGTAACTCACTATTTGACGGATCAATTTGGTCGGAGTAAAGAAATTTCTACTCGAGATATTGGTGATGCGGTAGAGCGGATTTTGATTGAAAAACATCATGTAAAGACGGCAAAGGCATACATTATTAATCGCGATAAAAAACATGAAGAGATGGAGGCGAAAATTCGATTGGGTGTGGTAGATGATGTGGGCTTACCACTGAATTCGCTGGTAGTTATGAAGAATAAATATCTTCAGGAAGACGAGACTCCTAGGGATGCATTTCGACGGGTAGCAAAAGCACTTAGCAGGGTTGAGGTAGCAGGGGACAGGAAACTGTGGGGAGAGAAATTTGAGATAGTTATGCGAGAATTGCGTTTTTTACCGGGAGGAAGAACATTAGCTAATGCGGGGACGGTCAATAATCAATTGGCCAACTGTTTTGTATTACCATTTCCAGACAACATTGAAGGTATTTTTGAAGTAGTCAAAGAATCATCGATTTTGAAGAAGAACGGTGGGGGTGTGGGTTTTTCATTTAAAGATATTCGACCTCGTGGTGATTTGGTGTCCACGACGAGTGGAAAAGCGTGTGGACCGGTAGCGCTGATGTCAATTTTGAATGATGCTTCAGATATCTTTGTTCAGGCTGGTGGGCGACGGGGGGGAAACATGGTGACTTTACCTGTGTCTCATCCTGATGTATTCGAATTTATCTCGTGCAAGGAATCGGGTGCTAATTTACCGCACATAAACTATTCATTATCTGTTTCTGACGCCTTCATGAAGGCAGTAGAGCGAGATGAGGATTGGGATCTGATTAATCCTCATGATGGACAGGTGACGCAGACAGTTCGTGCCCGGTCAATTTTAGAGCAGGCTGCACGCCTTGCGTGGAAGAATGGTGATCCGGGGGTTATTTTTATCGATACTATCAATGCAGATAACCCTACACCTCAGGTGGGTAAATTGGATACCGTCAATTTGTGCGGCGAACAACCTCTGTTGTCCTATGAGGCGTGTAATTTGGGATCAATCAACTTAGCAACTCATTTGACTCGTAAAAAAGGCAGACAAAGTACCATGGGTGATCATGAGGTTGATTGGGCTAAATTAGAAGAGACAGTTCAGATTGCGGTCCGCTTATTGGATGATGTGGTGAGTGTATGTGCGTATCCATTGAAGGAAATTGATCGAGTAGTGAAGTCAAATCGGAAGATTGGGCTTGGAATTATGGGCTGGGCGGATGCATTGGTGCGGATGGGAATTGCATATGGTTCTCATGATTCGCTGAAATTAGCGGAAAAAGTAATGAAATTTATTCAACAAACTGCATGGGAGACAAGTGAAGCATTAGGCAAAGAAAAAGGGAATTTCCCCAATTTTGAGGGCAGTCTGTGGCAACAACGAGGATATACGCACTTTCGGAATGCAACAACAACAACCATTGCTCCAACGGGATCAATTAGTATGATTGCGGGATGTAGTTATGGCATCGAGCCACATTTTGCTTTGGCTTTTTTCAAAAAGGTGATGGGTGATTATGAATTGCCAGAGTTGAATCGAGATTTGGTTTTAGCTTTAAAGCGGCAAAATCGGGTGTATAGCCAGGAGTTGATTGATCAAGTTGCCCGTCGAGGTTCAATTCAAGGAATTGAAGATGTTCCAGAGAAGATCCGGAAGGTCTTTGTGACGGCGATGGATATTTCGCCAGAGGATCATGTGCGGATGCAAGCGGCATTTCAGAAATATACTGATAACGCGGTATCAAAGACGGTAAATATGCCAGGAAGTGCATCAGTGGAGGATGTATTGGAGGCATATGTTATGGCCTGGAAACTTAAATGTAAGGGAATTACAGTCTATCGTGATAGATCGCGAAATGAGCAAGTGCTCAACATTGGACACAGTGTTAAGTCAAAAGTCATAAGTCAGACCCGCCCGCCGGCGAGGCAGGAGTCAAAAAGTGACTCAAAACTTAAGACTCAAGACTCAGGACTAGATAGCAATGCCTGTCCCCAGTGTGGTGGCGAACTGACTCGTCATGAAGGTTGTATGAGTTGCGAAAGCTGTGGATACAGTAAATGCTCGCTGTAGAGATTGTATGTGTCCCTCGAATGATATAATCGACTGAATTTGTGTGGGATTGTCTCAAAATGACAGTCGAATCGGATAATTTTTCATCACAGCTTGAAGTAGGGTCTATTCCTCATGGAACGTCGGTGCCGATTGATTTATTTGAGCGTTTTTTACCACGAGCTGGCTTTATTTTAGAACTCGGATCAGGAACAGGTGAAAAAGCTCTTCGATTGCAAAGTCGTGGCTACGGAGTTACCACTACGGACGTTATGACCGGAGCAATTGAAGCATGTAAACGACGAGGGTTGGTGGCTACATATAAAGACGCGACAACTTATGAATTTGCGGAATGGGGCATGACTTCGATAGTGTATATGGAAACCCAAGACGGGGTATGTATGGAGGGTGTGTTGCCTAGTTTAATTCGGGGAAAATGGAAAAAATCCTTAGATATGGCGGACATACATCTTCGTCCAGGAGGATATCTTTTTTTATCAGACGTCCAAGTTGTTGGGGAGGATGAAAATCCTCTCATGGACTGTTCGTATCCCATTGAAGAGCGTCAGGCTTACGTCCAGAGTTGGCAAAGACGATATGAAAATAACGAAAAAATTGGCTTGCCCCGGCATACGTTTGTGGTAGCTAAGCCAGGCGAAAAGAAACACCTTGAGTGGGGTTCACCTAATGAACTCAATCAATTGGTTGAAAGTGATGCATTTGAGCGACTAGCACAACATGTGTCTTCAGAGGAAGTAATTATGCACTTGAATTGTTTGGGGTATTCCATTGTTGCGTTTGAATCAAAGATTTGGCAAACTCGGGTGAAAGACAAAGTGCTTCCAGGATATGTTTTGGTGGCAAAAAAGGGGCAACGATACAAATATCACCCTTGGAAACGTGGATCGACGATTGGGGAATATGAACAGTATCGAGATTATTATGATTGGGCCAAGCGTGGTAATTTATGTTATTTTCAGATAATGGCTCAACAGTTACAACAATATATTAAATATCCACTTGAGGAAGTTTATCCTGTTTTATTGGAAATTGCCGCATCCGAAGCAAATGAGCAATATCTTCGGTTATTAGAAAAGAAATCTGCTTAGAAATAGTACGGAATGATATGAAATAGGGGTTCCAACAGGCTATGTGATGGGGTAGCATTGAGGATGGATATGAAAGTCTATTTTGGCGCCTCAATCAGTCTTGATCGTTCGTTGCTGCCGAAGTATCAGCGTATTGTGTCTGAACTAAAAGAGCAGGGGCACGAAGTGTTGTCGGAATATGTGGTTGATCCGTCGTTGGTTGTGGGGGATGGTTTATCTCCACAACAGCTCTTTTCTCGGGAGACAAAAACCATTGAAGCAGCTGACGTCATGATTGCTGAAGTAAGTGTTCCTTCTTGGGGAACAGCTTTCTTGATGGAGCATGCCTTAGAACACAACAAGCCGGTTTTGGCGCTTTTCTACAAAGAAATAGAAGACAGATTGCCAATGATGATTGAAGGACATCCAGAGCTGTATGTCCAACACTATGATGAGGATAGTATTTCACTCATTTTGAAGAAGAGTTTGAAACATTTTGGTCAAATGAAGAGTCGAAAGGGTAAATTGATTGTGATTGATGGTGGGGATGGAGCTGGTAAGGCGACTCAAACGAGGTTGTTACTTGATTACTTAAAAGAGCGTAAAATTGCTTCCAACTATATTGCATTTCCTCGATATAAAACGTCCTTTCATGGCCATCACGTAGGTCGTTTTTTAACGGGTGAATTGGGAGGGAATACAGAGGTGAGTCCGTACTTATCTTCACTTGCCTTTGCCTTGGATCGGCTGACTGCTCGAGATCAGATTGTAGACTGGCTGACTTCAGGCCATTATGTGGTGGCGGATCGGTATATTTCCGCCAGTATGGCTCATCAGGGGTCAAAACTCTCCGGAGAAAAACGCAAAGCATTTTTAAATTGGCTTTTTGATATGGAGTACAAGGAGCATCGATTACCTAAAGAAGATATTGTTCTGTTTTTGTATGTACCGGTTGAAGCAGCTCAGCGGTTATTGGCAAAAGCGACAGCAAAGGGATTGGCGTCTGGAAAAGACCAGGCAGAGACTGATCTGGAGCATCAGCGACGATCGATCGAGATGTATAAAGAACTGTCCAAGAAGTATAAGCATTGGCAAATGATTGAATGCGTTGATGGTCAGGGTGAATTATTGCCTGTCGAAGCGATTCATCAAAAGATTTTAACTGTATTACGAGAGCGGAAGATCATCTCCTAAGTTTCTTTTTGTGGATATATAGAACTATTTTATGTATTGTGGTGTCTGTAAGAGATATTTTAACCTATAGTTAATATATTATTGCAGGTATTTTTAGCGTTCTCTTTTGGCCTATAACTGTTGACAAGGCGGAATGGATGACTTATAATCCCAGCCAATACGTTTTTTATTGGGAAATACCCTTAAAACACATGAAAAAAGTAATTGTTGGTTTAATTACTGTTTTGTTTCTTGCCCTCCCAGGTATGGTGCAGGCTTCATCTGAAGAGTGTACTACTACGACTGGTTCATACGGCCAAACTTCTACGACTTGTAAGGTATTGGGAACTACCACGGTAACTCATTCCACGGTAGGCGCTGGTATTGGGGATATGAATTTTTTAATGCTAGCCGGAATTTTAGTTGTCGCTGCTGGATTGATGTTTGGTGTGTCTAAATTGACACAGAAAGTGTATTGGTTCGATTAACTTAACAAACCGCTTTGGCGGTAGAGTGCTGTTTGTCAGTTGGGCAGGCTGGCAAACGGCATCCTGCCACCAGATTGACGCCCCGACACGAGGATTGCCCTCAACTGGTGGTTCAGGGGCACATTAAAAGTTGTTTGAATCACATTGCTATTGCAGGTAAACCTGTAAGGCAGTTTTTTTCATTTCATATTTCTTTTTTTGACTGTTTTTTGTCTTGATTCATACAAGGGTTGTGGGCTTTTTATAAAAAGCTTGGAACCGTTGGATGAATCGATTCATTGTGCTTGCCGTAGTGTATTTGATTCAAACAACGATGTGTTGGTATTTATACCAACGCACTTTAACAAGGCGTGAGCTTACATTGATGAGAGAAATCTTGGATATGTAATTTCGCAAATATTTAGTTGTATAGTTCGTTTCCTCCATGAGGGAATCAATTTATTCAGATGTGGACGGGTCCGTTGTAAAACTCACTTTTTGGTGGGTTTTATGAAGGATTCGTTCACTCGTGAATGAGCCCCCAACTTCTTGATTACGAGTGTAAAAAACTCGATAAAAAAATCTCAAAATCCCATTCTATTTCTGGAGGAAAAATGAAAAAATTCATGATGTTTTTGAAAAGTGCAAGTATCGTTCTGAATGCCCTCTGCCTGGTTTTTTTGTTTCTTGTTCCAAAGACTCAGGTGCTGGCTCCTGGCCTGATTATGAATTTTGTAATTACGATCTTGATCCTGGATACCGTGGTTGAGTTCATACGGCTGTTCAGCTCGTTTGGACAAGATCGGGTTAGAGCTTATTGGAGCGGCGCGTTGAGGATGTTGTCATTAACTATGAATTTGGTGGCAGTGTCGCTGATGTTTTTGCCGTTGTCCTGGGAGAAATCGACCACAATCATCGTGGTTGGATTAATTATTGCTGTCGATCTCGTAGTTGATGTGGTCGAAGCGATCAAGTTCGATTTTGCTGGATAAGGAGATTGAAGATGAAAAAGAACATGTTGTTGTTAATTGTTGTTTTTGCGATGGGATTGTCTGGTTGTCAGGGGAGTATGGCCGTTTCTGATTCTAAATCAGGTACCCCCACCGCTTCTCCGGTTCCTGCTACTGCCCCGGCTGCTGCCCCCATTGACGCTGTTGTGAACGACAAATGCTCATGGATGAGGATCAACTTTCCCCAGACAACTGAGGAAGTGCAAGCTTTAGGAGCAAAATTGGCTTCAGTTGATCCAAAGCGGGTACGCACGCATGTTTTTCGTTGTACCCCTACGCAGACAGTGTTTGATGGCATGACTATCCTTGGTCCCAATGAAGGTTGGAATGGTGAGTTTACTCTCCAGGTCCCGGCGAATGGTGCTGTTGATTCCTATCAGGCTGCCAAATATACCGGCAAAACCGAACTTTTGGGTCCAGAGACTGACACAATGCGGGCTTATGATGGCTCTGTCACAGCTGTGACCGCCACATACTGGCCTTGGCTGGATGAAAATCCTCCCTTAGTCGCCGCTGATGTCAGCACTAAACCTGCTGAACCCGTCACAAAAACGACTGGCTGCATTGATCCCAAAGATCTGGCAAAGGACAACGTCTGGACCTATTCCGGAACCCCCGATAAGTACGGCGGACTTCAGGTCACGTTGACTTCTGTCGGAACGCTTTCCGATTCATGGATGGCCAACGGTGAAGGTGGTATACATATCGGAGATTCCGACACTATACGCACAATGCGCACTGGTGTATGGACCATTTATCCACCTTTCTCCTGTCGGGAAGAACTTGGGTATTCCCAGTAAGTCCCGCAGATGAGGGGGAAGAGGAGATGATTTTCCAGAGAATGAGCAGAAATGCTTTACATGTAGCCAGTGTGGTTACTCTCTGGATTCTTCGAATCCCCCTAATACAACTAAATAGAAAACACTAACAGTGTTTTCAAGCGATCAATTGGATTTTATCCAGTTGAACATAAAAAAACTTCACCATTTGGTGAACCTTTTTTATGTGGCTCGCGCCTTCGCTTTTTTAAGTCCAGAAATATTTTCTGGGTTTAAACAAGCGTTATGAAAACATTAAGCATAGTCATACCGGTATATAACGAAGCGGAGCGTTTGAAAAAAACATTTCAAGCGTTGGCCGCCGGTTTATCATCTCAAGTATTTGTCTTGCGCGAAGTTATATTTGTCAATGATGGAAGCACAGATACAACTTTAAAAGTGTTACAAGATTGGAAGAAAAATTCAGGTGTTACTGTCAAGATTGTTTCATACGTGGAAAATCGTGGAAAAGGGTATGCAGTAAAACGAGGAATGATCGTAGCAAATGCAGAATATGTGTTATTAGTTGATGCAGATATGAGTACTCCTTTGACTGAACTTGCCAAACTCGAGCTGTTTATCCAGCAGGGTTACCAGGTGGTAGTAGGAACAAGAAAAAATGGTCATTCAACCGTCATGATACCCCAACCACTTTATCGGCAGATTGCCGGGAGAGTGTTTACAAAATTGTCCAATGTAATTTTGAATGTGTGGGTATCGGACTTTACATGTGGATTTAAATTGTTTTCCAAGCAAGCCAAGAAAAAGATTTTTGAAAAGACCATCGTTGACCACTGGGGATATGATGCGGAAATTTTGTTTTTGGCTAAAAAATATGGTTATCCCGTCCAGGAAAAGGCTGTTCTTTGGTACAACGACGCTCGATCTAAGGTGCACTTTGTAAGAGATGTTCTTTCAAGCTTTTCTGAACTAGTTCAAATTCGCGTCAACGATTTTCGCGGTGGGTATACTCCCAAAGTAGACCATGATAACCTGGGAAAAGAGGAATCGTCATGGGTATTCAGTCTGTTACAGTCGTAACGAGTTTTCCAGAGAAAAATCAAATTCATTCTGCACGAACAGTTGGAGTGGCTTCGTATACAAAACAACTTCTAGGCGGTCTAAAACAAGCGCGGCCAGAATTGATGATTAATGTGTGTGCGGAGAGATTTGATAAACATGAAATGTATCAAGAGAATGGTATTCAGGTGTATCGAAATTGGCAACGAAACAACGTGTTGAGCTTCTTAAAACTGTGGCAGTTTGTGATTCAGGGCTCAGAAACAGTACTCATTTCATTTGAAGCCTATATGATGGGCAATGTATGTTTAAGTGGATTATTTTTGCTTTTGGTTGGTATATGGAACTTACGTGGTAAGAAGATAATATTTTTAGTTCATCAAGTTCCGACGGAATTCCGGTTTATTAAAGGATTGCGTGCTTGGGTGATGAGATTTTTGTCGGTTGGACTTTGGTGGTGGTTGAGGAAATTGGGGACCGTTATTGTGTTTGAAAGAGGGTTAAAATTTGATGCGAATGTCAAAGTAGTACCTCACTTCATTCCTTTGGTTCAGCAGATGGATAAGTTTGAAGCCAGAAAGCAGTTGAGGATTCCTCTCGATAAGAAAATTGCACTTTATTTTGGATATATTGCTCCCTACAAGGGTGTGGATTGGCTCGTATCACATTGGAATGGTGTTGAACATGATTTGATTGTTGCAGGTGGTATAAATCCAAACCATGTGGGTAATAAGTCGATTGAGCAATATGTTGAAAGGGTAAAAAACGAGGCAGATAAACGCGACATTTTGGTAACAGGATTCGTGCCTGAGGAGAAGATTCAGGCATATTTTAGTGCCGCCGATGTGGTGGTTTTACCCTATGAAGAGTTTATGTCATCGTCGGGACCATTGTCCCTCGTTTGGGCATATGAGAAACCAGTGATATGGACGCAAAGTCTAAATGCTTATTTCGGAAGTAGTGATATCGAACATACAGCAAAGCTAGCAGGGTTAAATCAGGATGATGTTGGTTTTGCGCGAAATTCCAGTGCACTGGTACAAGCACTCAAGACTAGTGAAAGTAAGCGAGATATGTTTGTCGCTTGGGCGCGGGGAATGAAACAAGAACGAAGTCTTGCTTCTGTTGTTGAGAAATTGATAGAGGTGATAGGTATATGAAACAGGTGTGTCGTTTGTGGCCTTTGATAGTTTTGAGTGTATTAATCGGCATGATGGTGTTAGCCAATTTACCTGAAGATGGTTGGCTGACCGGTTGGGATAATTTACATCCAGAGTTTAATTTTGGGCTTAATATATCTCGATCATGGTCAGCCGTTTGGCAGGAATATCAAGGTCTAGGATTGTTGGGTGGTATGGGTCATGCAGCAGATTTGTTTCGACAAATTTTTGTATGGGCACTGTCTGTGATTGTTCCTATGAAGTGGTCTCGTTTTGTATTTCATATGCTGATGGTGATTACAGGAACGTTTGGGGTATATGCCTTTTTAAATCTGATTGCACTAAAATCAGTTGAGGACAATAGGCGACACGTTGCTGCTTTTGTTGGAGCATTGTTTTATTGGCTTAATCTAGGTTCCATATTGTATTTCTTTGTGCCGTTTGAACCATACAGCACTTTTTGGGGATTATTTCCTTGGGAAATTATGCT
>CAZKMY010000028.1:0-11804 GCA_964554085.1 uncultured Pseudomonadales bacterium | reverse complement strand
TTCAGTACTACCATGAAGATAAAAACATCTCTTCTGGAGGCAAAAGTTCACGCTCAAGCAGCGTACGATGGTTTAAAAGGACAGAATCTTCTTATTGCCAAGACTGAACTTGAAGCAACTAAGGCAAAATTAGATGAGGCAAATACCACCTATCGATCACTTGGGTGGTTGAAATATTCTCCATTGACCTGGCACTACCGCGATGGCCAGCATGTATTCGCCGCAATATCAGCCGGAGTTGAGGGGGGGCAGCTCGTCATTAATGCAGTTGAACCCTATGCTGACGTCATTGGCTTCCAGGGTCAGGGGAGTTTTGTGGGTGGAACAGCTGAGGATAGAATAGTAAAAATTATTGAAACTGTCGACAAAATCAATCCCAGCCTGGATGCAGTATCTGCAAAGATTAACACCATTAATCAGGAATTGGCAGCAATTAATCCCAAAAGATATCCGTTGATTAAAATTCAAGGTCAATCGGTTGAGTCCCTCATTAGTATGGCTCAGGGAAAAGTGGCAGAAGGCGATGCTCTGCTCGCTGAATTCCGCCCCGCGATTAGTGTCCTCCCCCAAATAGCAGGTTTAAGTGAAGCGCGAAAATATTTGGTTCTTTTCCAAAATGATGCTGAACTAAGACCAACTGGAGGTTTTATGACCGCATATGCAGTCCTTAAAGTAGAAAAAGGTAAAGTGACTCCAGAGAAATCAGGAAATATTTATGATTTGGATGATAAATTCAAAAAACGCGTTGAACCTCCCGCAATCATAAAGTCGCTTCTCAAAGTGCCTGTATGGCACCTTCGCGACATGAATTTAAGTCCTGATTTCAAAGAATCAATGAATCAATTTGTGTCATACTACAACGAACTTCCCGGCGAAACTAAAGTTGATGGAGTTATTGCCGTTGACACGCAATTATTGACCGAACTGGTAAGAGTTCTGGGACCAATCGAAGTTCCGGGTTTTGGAAAATTTTCCGCTGATAATGACCCTCGTTGTAATTGCCCACAAGTCTTTTATGCCCTTGAGGAAATTGCTGATCGCCCAACATATACGATTGTGGCTGATCGAAAAGCAGTGCTTGGGCCTATGATGCAAACAATTTTAGTAAAGGCGTACGGAGCTCCCAAACAAAGTTGGCCAGGGTTATTTAATGTCATTTGGAAGAGCATGACTGAAAAACACGTGCTTATGTATTTCTTTAATGAAGATTTTCAAAACGCTGCCGAAAGTGTTAACGTTGCTGGCAAGATTAAAGCGTACGACGCTGATTATCTCCACATTAACGATTCCAACTTTGGTGGGGCCAAATCCAATATGTTTGTCACCCAAAGCGTTGAACAAGAAGTCGTGAGAAATGGTGACACGTTTACAAAAAATATCACTATTACCTATAAAAATCCCCGCAAAGGCGACAATTGTAACTTGGAAGCTGGCAAGCTGTGCTTAAATGGCAAAATGCCAAATTGGACCAGGATATACTTGCCAAAAGATGCTGAAGTAGGCGAGGTGTTAGGTTTTGACAATAATTCCGTCAAACAATCGGAGGAATTAGACAAGAAGGTGGTTGAGGGATATTTTGAACTTAACCCCGAATCTCAGGTTAAAGTAAAACTTACGGTGAAATTGCCCGCTAAAGGTGATGCATACCGCCTGTTTATTCAAAAACAACCAGGAACAAAAAATTCCGCCTATACGATTAAGCTTGGTGCTGAATCGTCAGAATTTGAACTTGCCACTGACAAAGAGATCTCTTTGAAGTGGTAGGGATATGACGAAGACGTATCGAATTGAAGGTGTGGTACTAAAACGCACCAATTACGGTGAAGCGGACCGCATTATTACTCTTTTTTCCAAAGAAGAAGGGAAGTTGTCGCTCCTTGCCAAAGGGGTGAGAAAGGCAGCTTCCAAACGTGCAGCCAGCATTGAGGTGGGAACTCAGCTTCAAGCACTCGTAATAAAAGGGAGAGGGATGGATATTCTCTCCCAAACACTCATTTTGGATAGTTTTTCTTCAATTAAGCAAGATTTAGTTGGATGTACTCAACTTTATCAATTACTTGAAATTATTGATGTATTAACTCGAGAAAATCAAGAATTGCCTGAAGTCTACGACTTATTGCTTGCCACATTAACAAACCTTGCCACACAAACAAACCGAAAACAGCTTCTACTTCATAGCTTTAAAGCCCTCACAGAAATCCTTGGGTTCACCCCACCAGAATCTCTTTCGGAAATCGGTCTAAAAAGTTACATCGAGGCCATTGCTGAGCGCAAATTGCACTCGAAGGAATTCTTAGCGCCTGGTAAAATAAACAATAAAAACTAAAAGGTTTATATGCAGGTTTCTCTTGATGACATAGTTTCTTTATCCAAACGCCGTGGCTTTGTGTATCCCACATCAGAGATTTATGGTGGCCTGGCCAATTCATACGATTATGGTCCATTAGGTGCAGCTATACTACGAAATATTCGCAATCTGTGGTGGCAAGAATTTATTGAACGCCGCCAGGATATGGTGGGTTTAGATTCTCAGATACTACTGCATCCTCAGACTTGGGTAGCTTCAGGTCATGTGGGCGGATTTAGTGATCCACTGGTTGAAGATACGATTACCCACGACCGATTTCGTGCCGATCATTTAATCGAAACTTGGTTACAAAGTCACCCTGAAATGTCGCAAGTCGTCGTAGAAGATATGAATCTTGAGACAATGGCACAGTTTATCGAAGCCAACCACATCACCAGTCCAAAAGGAAATCCAGTTACCGCCCCCAAAGCCTTTTCACTGCTCTTTGAAACGGCAATTGGTACGGTAGTCGGTGAAAAATCTAAAGTGTATCTTCGTGGCGAAACCGCTCAAGGGATTTTTACCAACTTTAAACAAGTTCTTGACTCAACCCGGGTAAAGATCCCGTTTGGTATTGGTCAAATCGGTAAAAGTTTTAGAAATGAAATTACCACGGGCCAATTTGTATTCCGGACTTTGGAACTGGAGCAGGCAGAAATTGAGTATTTCTTTAATCCTGAAGAACAACCGTGGCAAGAAGTCTTAGAGTCCTGGAAACAAGCGATGTGGCACTTTGTTGTCGATACGTTGGGTATAAAACAAGAAAACTTACGCTGGCGTCAACACACTGACAAAGAACGGAGTTTTTATTCCAAAGATACCTATGATTTAGAATATAAATTTCCGTTTGGATACAAAGAGCTTTGGGGAATTGCTTATCGGACCGATTACGATCTAAAACAGCATATTGAACATTCTGGCCAACCATTGGAATACACAGATCCTCAAACCGGTAAAAAATATGTCCCCCACGTAATTGAGCCAGCGCTTGGGATTGGGAGAACATTCTTAATGGCGTTATGCGATGCATATCAAACAGATGAATCGAATAATCGAACGTATCTTCAGCTAAATCCACGGATTGCTCCATACAAAGTGGCCGTCTTTCCACTTCTGAAAAATAAACCAGAACTCGTCGAAAAAGCACAATCAGTTTTCAACGAATTATCTAATCGATTCACTACAACTTGGGATGATCGCGGCAACATTGGTAAGCGCTATTACTACCAAGACGAAATTGGTACTCCCTACTGCGTCACCGTTGACTTTGATACGCTTAACGATAATACGGTTACTCTCAGAAACCGCGATACCGCCACCCAAGAACGGATCGCTATTGCGGAAATATCCACATATCTTGAAAATCATTTGAAATAATGGTCGTATGGTAGACTTCTATATATGTGTACCTTAGCAGCAACGAAAATCGATGATGCATGGTTCTTGATAAAAACGCGAGATCCGGTTCCTTGGATGAGATTTGATGATGAAATAAAACTATTCAACTCGAAAGCAGATAAATTTCGAAAATTGATAGTCCAAAATCCTGATCAGAGGGAAGATGGATATTATGGTGGAATCAACGAAAAGGGTGTGGTGTTTGTCGCAACCTTTTTGCCAGTTGCGGAAAATCAGATTTCATATATCCGACGCCCATATGTTCGTCTCATTCTAGATACGGCCACTGCTCAAGACGGGATAGAGATAATCAAGTCATTCAACCCAAAAATTGGCGGCAACTTTTTTATTGCTGATGTAAATGACTGCTTTGAGGTCGAAGCATCCCCGGATGAGTATTTTATTCAAAGAGTCGATCAACCAACAGCCAAAACAAATCATTATCTTCATCTTCCATATATTAATCTTCAGATGAGTAATCCATGGTTTGCGAAATGGACGGAAAATAGATTGATAAGAGCACAAAAATTAATTGAATCAGCAGCGAGTATAGAAGATTTAGAAAGTATTCTCAAAGACAGAGAAAATTCCGATACATCAACAGCAATTTGTATGCTTGATTCAGATCAAGGAGGAAACCCTCCTACGTATTCAGCAATGATCTTCAATACAGGAGAAAAAATGGCATATTATTGCCAAGGTAATCCGTTACAAAACAAATTTAACAAATACTATTTTGAATAGGAGAAAAAAATATGCCAACTAAAAAGAAAACGACTACTCCCAAAGAGGAGACATTTAAGGTTAAAGGTGACGAACTTCTAAAAAAAGTCAAAGAACTGATCAAAGAAGGAAATATTCGAAAAATTTCCATTATTGATAAGGATGGCCAGACCGTCGTGTCATTTCCTATGACTGTTGGCGTTGTGGGGGCCGTATTTGCTCCAGTGCTGGCAGCGGTTGGGGCCTTGGCAGCCTTAATCTCAGAATGTACGATTAAAGTTGAACGATAGAAAAAAAAGGAAACTGGTATATGGCATACAAATACCTCCGTCCGATGGTTGTACTCGGGCTTGTATTAACCTTGGCAGGTTGTGGTAAAAAGACCACCAACAACAATGCAGCTACCCCCGCGCCCACTCCAAAAGTATCCGTCAACATTATTGATATAAAAGATCGCCCATATGTCACCCTTCAGCCCCTCACTGATCGCAACATGCTGGAATTTGTGGTTCATCAATTGCCCAAAAAAGCAGATGATGTCGAAGTGTTGTTGGAATATGACCGTAACAAAGGGGTGCTTGATGCTGTCTTGAAGAATTTTAAACTAAGCCAAATACCCTATGTAGACAAACTCTTCTTAGGGTCAAAATCATCTGGTGGTGCCACAACCTATCATGATGATGTCATTGGTGGCACACTCACGATGACATTTGCCGCCGGCAAAGAGTCGTATGCGGTACAAGTACCCTGGCGGTATGATGACACTCAACCGCGTTATACCCAATTTGCCACGTCTGATCAACGGTTTCAACTCACCCTTGATGAACCCTTTCGAACTCCAAAAATTGTAGTAATGCAGAGCCCAGGACTTCCTGCAGCTTTACCTGGCACGGTCCTTGCGGGACCCTATCTTGTCCGGGGTGTTGGACCTTTGCCAGAAGTACAAGGAAAGCTCATTATTCGGTTGTCAGAAGAGAATACAAAAGCAAAACTATACGGGTTCAACGGTCAGAAATGGCAAGAACTTTCATCAACCATTGAAGGACGAACGCTGACCGCAACTGTCCCCTTCATCGAAACATACGTTGTTATTCAATAACATTTTTTTCAAATTAATACCGTCTTTATAAACTCCCTTTTTAAAGGGAGTTTTTTTGTTTTCTCACCTCGTCATTCTCGAGGAGGCTGAAAGCCTGCATCGGGAATCTATAAAAATAATCTCACTATTTATGGATCCCCAATCCGCTTCGGCATCCCGAGCCGGTTGAGGATGACGTGGGTCATTTACTGAGTCGTATTTATAGACCCATAACACGATTCACGCAGAATCTGCGGGTTGACACGTTATAGTGAAATACGTTTAACTATAGAGAGTGGTGAGAAGTGGTAAAATAACTTATAATAATCGAAGGCCCACCAACAAAAGTGAAGAGGACAGGCGCATGACTTTTATTGGCCGCTACTACCACGCACTTGAACAAAAAGGTCGTTTGTCGATTCCCGTCTCTTTTCGTACCAAACTGAGACAACATGCTATTGTTACGACTGGTTTAGATGGCTGTCTGTTTTTATTTGAGACCACTACATGGCAAAAAATAGTGGCTGATACTGCCAACGGGCCACTCACAAAGAAAAATATTCGTGATTGGGGCCGTTACTTAGCCAACAATGCCGAAGAAGTTACTTGTGATGCTCAGGGCAGAATTCTTCTTTCTGAGCACGTAAGGCAACAAGCCAAGCTTAAAAAAGACGTGGTGATTGTGGGGTCAATTGATCGCATAGAAATTTGGGATCAAACCATCTATCACCAATATCTTGATGATTTGGAAAAACGGGCAGTGTCTATCGCTGAATCAATTGAGGTGAATCATGAATAATTCAATTCATACATCAGTTTTACTACATGAAGTCATTCAGGTTCTTGATCCTGCTCCAGGCAAGAAATATATCGATGCCACCTTGGGTGGAGCAGGGCACACCAAAGTTTTGCTTGAACAAGGCAGTCGGGTTTTGGGACTTGATCAGGATCAGGACGCACTTGATTACGTTAAAAAAACTGTAGTCAACCCAAACCTGACAGTTGTAGAGGCAAATTTTATGACAATCAAGAGTCAGGGGAATAAATACGGATTCACTGACTGTGATGGAATCTTATTTGATTTAGGTGTATCCAGCCTGCAATTAGATTCCAAAGAGAGAGGTTTTAGCTTTCTGAAAGAAGCCCCTTTGGACATGCGCATGAATCAAAAAAGTGGAGAAACAGCAGCAGAACTGATTAATTCCGCTTCAGAAGACGAATTATTCGAGCTTCTCATGACTAATGCACAGGAACCAAAAAGTCAGGCGATTGCTCGGAGTATTATTACCCATCGCCCGCTTACCACCACAACTGAATTAGCTGAGATTGTTCAGTCAGTTTATGGAGGTAAACGAGGGAAAATTCATCCCGCCACCAGAACATTTCAAGCGTTTCGCATTGCGGTGAATCAAGAGTTGAAGATTATTAAACCAGCCATAAAAGACGCATTTGAATTACTCAAAACGGGAGGACGTCTCGCCGTTATTAGTTTTCACGAAGGTGAAGACAGAATCGTTAAACGATCTTTTCAGGAACTTATTGAAGCAGGACAGGCGCTTTATTACGGGACCAACCCGTTGGCTCCACAGCCGACAGAGGTGAATCAAAATCCGCGTGCCCGTAGCGCC
This sequence comes from uncultured Pseudomonadales bacterium, assembly GCA_964554085.1. Lineage (GTDB taxonomy): Bacteria > Patescibacteriota > Microgenomatia > UBA1400 > RBG-16-45-19 > CAZKMY01. Next base: position 4,630 of record CAZKMY010000028.1, on the reverse strand, counting down.
AAATTACGTACCGTTGAAAGGGTATCATGATCAACCGACAGACACATACAATCAAATTAGGTAGCGTAGCTTCAGGAATTGGAGTTATCACTGCTGTATTAATGCTTGTGAATGTCATTATGTCCACCCACGTCGCTCAAGACGGCCTTGCTATTGATGCGCTGATGAAACGTCAAGAAGCGCTCAAAAGTACAATTCACGATCTGGAGCAGCAACTCTATGCCCAAACTTCTCTAAACGACTTATCTGCCAAAGCCGAACAGTTAGGCTATACCGTATCAGCTGATATTAGAACAATTTCCGCAGACGCTCCACTTGCCTACAATCGCTAATAGTTTTTTTACAATCAAGTAGTGTATGGTAATAGCATGACATTATCGCGTATTCGAGTTGTCGAATGGGCATTTTTGGGAATTATTCTCATCGTTATTGCACGAATTTTTTATTGGCAGATCCTTGCCGGAGCCAAAATTCAGGCAATCGCTCAAACTCAACATCAATCTACGATTGAGATTGCAGCGAATAGGGGAAATATTCTTTCCTCAGACGGATATCCACTGGTCACAAATCAACCTGCATATGTTACATTTGCGTACACACCAGATCTTGAAAATACCCCACAGACGATCGCTGAAAAGCTGGGTCCCATTCTCGCTCCAAAGGCAATTGATATTGGGGCGACTCCTTCAGCAGAATTAGAAAAACAACTTATTTTAGATACAACAGCTACGATTGCCGCCAAGCTGACTAACCCAGAAAACTCCTGGATTCCCCTTGGGAGAAATGTCCTTGAAGATGCAAAAAAGCGCATCGAAGCATTTGCCATAAAAGGTATTGGATTTGAACCGTCCCAAATCAGATATTATCCCGAAGCGTCAATGGCGGCTCAGTTATTAGGATTTGTTGGCTCTGATGGCTCGGGAAAATCAAAAGGTTATTTTGGTTTAGAGGGGAAGTATAATTTCGAACTGACAGGTAGGGACGGGATAATTACCCAGGAAAAAGATGCCTTGGGGAAACCAATTGTTACGGGTGAATATCAGGATATTCAGAGTCGTGACGGACGCAGTCTCAAAACATATCTCGATAGAGGCCTGCAGTTTATGATCGAGCGCGAACTCCGCCTGGGTATTGAAAAATATCAAGCTGCAAGCGGAGAAGTAATTGTCATTGATCCTCGAACAGGTGGAATACTCGCCATGGCCAGCCTGCCCACATTTGACCCTGCCCATCATCGACTGTATGAACCAACCGTGTATAAGAATCCCACCATCACTGATGTGTATGAACCCGGAAGTACCTTTAAAACGATCGTGATGGCGGCTGCAATAAACGAAAAAGTTGTTACTCCCGACACAATCTGTGACGATACTTGTAATGGTCCCGTTACCATTGGTAAATACGCAATTCGTACTTGGAATAATGAATACAAACCGGGAGAAACCATGACTGAAGTCTTGGAGCGCTCAGACAACACCGGAATGATATTTACTGCCAATAAATTGGGCAAAGATAAATTCGTCGACTACCTTACTCGTTTTGGCATTGGCCAGCCAACCAACGTTGATTTGGAAGGGGAATCGGTGAGCCGCCTACGGTCAAAATGGGGTGACATAGACATTGCCACAGCTTCTTTTGGGCAAGGGCTAACGGTCAATTCTCTCCAAATGTTGATGGCAGTGTCAGCCATCGCCTCAAATGGTCAGCTTATGGAACCGCATGTGGTTAAAGAAGTAATTGATGATAAGCAGACTGTTCCCATTCCACCAAAAATTGTTCGTCAGGTTATTTCTGAGGAGGCGGCCAACACGATGAAAGATATGATGCGCGCCAGTGCCCGTCATGGTGATGCCAAATGGGCTGTTCCACAAGAACTGGATATTGCCGGGAAAACCGGGACAGCTCAGATTCCCATTGCCGGACACTATGATGCTGAAAAAACCATGGCATCATTTGTGGGTTTTGCCCCGGCTGCAAATCCACGGTTTGCCATGATTATAAAATTAAAAGAACCTCAATCATCGCAGTGGGCCTCGGAAACTGCTGCTCCATTGTGGTTTAAAATTGCCAAACAAATTTTTCATTATTATTCAATTCCCACCGCTGTTATTGAAAATAAGTACTAATTAAGCTATGCTTCCAAGCAAGGTATAAAAACAAACAAAGGACATCTATGAAATCAGTTGCTGCTGAAACCAAAACAAAAAAAACGACTTCAAAAAAAAGTGAAGTCACCAAGAAGACGGTGACAAAAAAACCTGCCACAAAAAAAATTACTGCAAAAAAAGTTCCAGAAAAGGTACAAGTAATTGCCCAATCAAGCTCAACTACTTCACCGGTAACTAAGTCAGTAAGTTCTAAAAATTCATTAGTCGTGGCTGCAATATTGCTGGTGATTGCAATTCTTGGCTATGTCGGCTATCGCTATTATCCCATTGCCATTGTGAATGGTCGGATGATTAGCCGAATCACCTACTACAAAGCAATGGAAACACAAATCGGTAAACAGGCTGTAGAGAACCTGATTACCGAAACACTGATTCAACAAGCTGCCGACAAAGCTGGCTTTAAAGTTGATCAACAAGCAATTGATGACCAATTAAAGCAAATTGAAGAGCAAGTTACTAAGCAAGGTCAAACACTTGACGCGGCTCTTGCTGCTGAAGGGATCACAAAGGCCGACCTCGTTCACCAAATCGAGCTTCAAAAAATTGTTGAAACGCTCGGACAAGGTCAAGTGACCGTTTCTGATAAGGAAATTGCTGACTATATTGCCAAAAATAAAAATTCACTTCCAACAACTTCCACGCCAGCTGAATTAAACGCCATGGCAAAATCAGAGCTTGAGAGAGAAGCAAAAAATAACAACATTAGTACCTGGCTTGAGTCACTTAAAACAAGTGCTACGGTTATATATCGCTAAAAAAGAAATAAAAGAAGGTTACTGTGGGAGCATCGCTTCAATTACTAAAAAACGGAGCTCATTATCTTCAAGCCGTCAGTGCTCTCCTTTTCTTCAACTATCCTGCCAAAAAACTGACCGTCATTGGAGTAACGGGTACTGATGGCAAAACCACAACGGCTTCGCTCATCTATCATCTACTCAAATCCGCGGGATACAAAGTCGCGCTAATCAGCACCGTTGCTGCGTATATTGGTGATGAGCAGATTGATACGGGGTTCCATGTCACCTCTCCTGGATCTTGGCAACTTCAACGGCTCCTAAAACGGATTGTTGAAGAGGGATACACGCACCTTGTATTAGAGTGTACCTCACATGGTTTAGATCAACATCGACTGCTGGGAACAAACATCCAAACTGCAGTCGTGACCAATGTTACGCACGAGCATCTAGACTATCACAAAACATATGCAGCATATCTGAAAGCTAAATCAAAAATATTTAGCAGTGCCAAAACAGCCATTATCAATGCTGACGATGCCTCGTTTAAATTCCTGATTAAATATGTGCCCGTAGGTTGTGCGATTATTCCCTACAGCTTATCCGAAAATACACAACCTACACTGTTATCGGATGATGATTTTCAAAATATTCTCGGAAGCATCAACAAATCATGGGTTGAAACATATAACCGCTCAAATGCGTTGGCTGCCAGTTTGTCTGCACGCTCAGTGGGGGTAGATACCGCGAAAATAGGTAATTATTTGGGATCATTTCCCGGTGTTCCTGGACGAATGCAGTTTATAAAAAATAACCGACATATACAGATAATTGTTGATTTTGCGCATACCCCCAATGCACTAAAACAAGCATTAACTGCTGCTAAAAAAAGCTGTAAGCGAAACCTCATTGCCGTGTTTGGTGCAGCAGGAGAGCGGGATCAGAGCAAGCGACCCCTTATGGGTCAAGTTGCTGCCGCACTTGCAGATGAAGTGATTCTAACAGCTGAGGATCCGCGGCACGAAAACGTACATCACATCATTGCTCAAATTAAGCAAGGGGCTCAAACAAATCGGGGACATCTCCACACCATTCCTGACCGTCGTGAAGCCATTCAATTTGCCTTAAAACTCGCTCAAATAGGCGATACAGTCATTATCTGCGGCAAAGGACACGAACGATCCATGAACCTGGATGGGACTCATGAAATCGCTTGGTCAGATGTAAACGTAGTAGAAGATGAATTGCGCTAATTCATCCCGTCATCCCCGACCTGATCGGGGATCCATTCTAATCAACGTGCAATAGTTGCCACAATAATAAGTCGCTTCAAGTCAGTGCCTGCCGGCCAGCATGTCATCAGAATAATTTCCGGATAATCAATTGTTCGGTGTAAATACGACGTATCGGTTGCTTCGACGAGTTTTTTTTCTTGTACGGTATACCGGATCTCTTTGCCATTACGATAAATCAAAATATCATCACCGTTTGACAACTTTGACAAGAGATAAAACACGGAATTGTACGTTCGAGCCTCCAAGAGATTAGCTGAAGAATGAGAAAATAAAAATGAACTACCCACATCTCCCGGCAACACTGTTCCTGCAGCATGAGCGACTCCTTTGGTCAGCGCCTGTTGATAGATTGCACTATCATAGGGGTCAACTGATGAAATGATCCGGGCATTTGCCCCAATTTTAGGTATCACGATGCCCAGTGTTGAATCAA
>CAZKMY010000027.1:0-11849 GCA_964554085.1 uncultured Pseudomonadales bacterium | reverse complement strand
ATAGCTTGTCTTGCCCGCTCAGGTCATGATAGGGTATAGGTATCGTGATGAAAAAACTCATTGTTATTGTTGGGTGGTTTGTTAGTGCATCTCTATCTGTGGGCGCGAGCATCTCTACCGTTTTCTTCTTGCGCCAAGCCCAAAAAGTGCCGTTTTCTCCTCCCACCCAATCTGCCATTGCCACCCACCAAGCATACGCCTCTGTTCTAGGAGCAGAAGATCAAGTAGATTTGGGAGTGCAATCAGCCGATGCTCGGCCCATCCTGCTGGCCGACTTTCTCGAAAAACATAAGTCTCCCCTCAAGCCCTATGACTATTGGGGTGGATACCTGACCCAACTTGCCGATCAATACCAATTGGATTACCGATTACTTCCCTCCATCGCCATGCAAGAATCCAACCTCTGCAAAGTCATCCCCGAAGGTTCATACAACTGCCTAGGCCTCGGTGTTCATTCCCGAGGAACTTGGGGATTCCAAAATTTCGAAGAGAATTTTGACGCTGCGGCGCGAGTCCTTAAAAAGGAATATATCGATAAAGGATATACCACACCAGAAGAAATTCAGAAAAAATACACTCCCAAATCCAATGGATCCTGGCAATTCGCTATCAATCATTTTATGGATAAAATCGCTACAGGAGAATAGAGTATAGGCCTATAGTAAATACATGTAGACCACCATAATGTAGATCAAATACACATCTCCCCAGGATCTAGATAGGGAGAATTGTTAATTGCCTATTGACTAGCTCATAGTGATACGTATAATACGCCATAGATCCAATGGTTTCCCTCGCCGGGGTTACTGTTGGATTCTTTTGTAGGTACCCCCTTTTTTTATTTCTGATAGAATATTTACGCCTTGATCAATGCCGAAGTGGCGAAATGGCCCGCCTAGACCCGACGTCTAGTCGAGGCTGGTAGACGCGCCCCGCCCTGGCGGGGTGCCGAATGAATGCCAGAGTGGTGAAATGGTAGACACGCACGCTTTAGGAGCGTGTGGAGCAATCCGTGGAGGTTCAAATCCTCTCTCTGGCACAAAGGAAAAGACACGCCCCGCAGCTGCGGGGTACCCAAAAGGTATGGAGGTTCGAGTCCTCTCTTCGGCACAAGAGAAACGCAGTGTATAATCCCTCTAGTCGTTTACAATCTGAAAGGATCCATTCAAATGAAATTCTCGCTCACATTTACTCAAGACCAAATTGCTCCAGCCAAGAAAAAAGCTCTCGAGCATTTAGCTGAACACGCTACTTTAAAAGGCTTTCGTCAAGGCAAAGCTCCCTTGGATTTAGTTGAAAAAACCGCCGGCCAAGACAAAGTCATGGAAGAGACAATTTCTCATCTCCTTCCTGAAGCCTATGCCAACTACGTCAAAGAAAATAAACTCCAACCAATTGCTCAACCCCGTATTTCTATGAAAAAAATGGTTACCGACGGTGAATGGGAATTTGAAGTCGAAATTGCCGAAAAACCAGAAGTAAAACTGAATAAATATCAAGATGCAATCAAGGGCGAAAAAGCCAAAGACACCATCTGGACCCCAGAAAAGGGGACTGACGCTCCAGCTACTGATCCCAAGCAAAAAGAGGCCGAGGAAAGCAAGAAAATTACCCTCGTTTTTGACACCTTGCTCAAGACCGCCGAAGTAGAAATTTCAGACATTTTGGTCGAAGAAGAGGTGAATCGAGCCCTTTCTCGTCTGATCGAACAAGTCAACAAATTAGGTCTAAAGATTGAGCAATATCTTGATTCGATCGGCAAGAAACCAGAGGAAATTCGCGAAGAATACAAAAAAACCTCTATCGATAATCTCAAGCTTGAATTCATTCTGGATGCCATTGCCCGCGATCAAAAAATCGAAGCGTCCGAAGCTGATATTGAAGCTGTCCTCAAAGACGTTGATCCCAAGACCGTGGAAGAACTCAAAAAACATCCCATGGAAATGGCCAATTTAAAATACTCAATCATCAAACATAAAGTGGTTGATTATTTGATGTCTTTGTAACCCTGCCTAGCCGCAGGCGGGGCTGCTCATCTTGACTTAGTACTATAGGCTGATATACTGTCCACGCCATTTGTGCCAGTAATTTTGTGGTCTCGCATAATGGTTGATAGATGGCATACACTATGAATAGTCAAATGAATCAAAAATCTGCTTCCTCTCTGGGAGGCTCCGGCTCAACTCAGCGAAGTCATGCCAATTTCATTGAGGCGCTCAAGAGTATTGGCGGACAAACAACCAAATCACTCACCCATGATGTGATAGGTGGTGTTGGTCGCGATTTTGTTCAATCATTGACTGGTTCAAAAACGTCAGCCTCAGAAGATAATTTCACCGGTGAAAAAACCAACAATACCGAACAGCAAATTCGTGAAGCTATCTGGCGCCAAGAACGCCAAAGAGAACTAAACGCCACCCCCCTATTTAGCCGCAAAGAAGAGGAAAACAAGACTCGGATTAAGGTTATTCAAGAAGAATTAAAAGCTCTGGCTAAAGATTTGGCTGGCATGGATAAACAACTCGAAAAAGCCATTGAAGAAGAAATCATCAATCCTGGCACCTATCACGTCAATTTCTTTGAAAAATTGCGTCGTATCATCATCAATTTGCGCAAACAGGTTAATGATTCTGCCAACTGGTTGGAAATCAGTGCTGAGCGGAAAGCTGCCAAAGGTAGTTTCTGGGGCAATGTCAAAACCAGCGGTTCCAAGTTCTTGATGTCCCAAGAACATACTGTCGCCACCCAATCCGGCTAATCCTCTCAGTTCGATAGTTTGCAAGAAATTATTTCTCTAGTACAATACAAGACGTCTATCTTAATGGACTTGTAGCTCAGTTGGTTAGAGCGCTTCATTGACATTGAAGAGGTCAGAGGTTCGAATCCTCTCAGGTCCACTTCGACTCGCTACGCTCGCTCAGTGCAAGGTGCACGAGTGAGTGAAGAGAGTCAAATAATGAGGATGAGAAGTTTACCCTGAGCAAAGTCGAAGGGAATCCTCTCAGGTCCACTGCGTCCCGCGAAGCTTCAGCGAAGTGGGACAAACTGCTATACTAATAACAAGTTAATCTGTATGGTGATCCGGCTACCAACCGAGGAATACAGCGCTTATTCGAGCGAATCGGATAAAAATTAAGCTACCAATCAGGATGGAACCTTCCGAGTAATCGGGATCCTGAATCAGGTGGCTTTTTTTGCATCGCCCGCCACGTATTACCGATGCGAATACGGCAAAATTGCAGTTATGAACACATCGATAATACGGGAGGGTATAAATTTATTTAGGGAAAAACAATATGGACACTGCACCATCCATGAACCAATACGTCGACCAAGCTGATCAAGTCAGCCAAACTAAATCTATCTACACCGCGAGTAGCGCTGAAGTGTTTTGGAAAAACTTTCTAGCAGGCTTTGGGCGAGCGTTGGGGGGAATCTTTATCTACCTCATCTTCATCGGCATTGCCATCAATGCATTTTTGACCTACGCATTACCCCAAATCAAACCACTTTATACAGAATATATGAAAGCAGTTCAGACAATAAATCAAATGAAAACTACCGTACCGGGCACAGGATCGGATCTACAACAATATCAACAATTACTAAAGGACATGAGTCCTACCCTCTCAAAATAAACAAGGAAAAATATGCACGAACCACAAGATAAATTACTACCCCTGCGCCATTCTGCCGAACACGTATTGACGCAAGCCATGATGGAACTATACGGCAAAGACCATATCATTATGGCCATGGGCCCAGCCACCGAAGATGGCTTCTACTTTGATTTTGATACCTCCGGTGATCTGACAATTTCTGACGCCGATTTTCCCAAAATTGAAAAGGCCATGTGGAAAATCATTAATAAGGACTTACCGATTACCCGCAAAGAAATCGAGATTAGTGAAGCCAAAAAACTGTTTAAAAACAACCCCTACAAACAAGAGTGGTTGGAACAAATCGAAGCACGGGGTGAAAAAGCCACTGTCTACTGGACGGGAGATGAATTCGTCGATCTCTGTGCTGGCCCCCACATTACTTCTACCAAAGCTATCAAAGCTTTTAAACTACTTTCCATTGCCGGCGCCTATTGGCATGGTGATGAAAAAAACAAAATGCTCACCCGCATTTATGGCACCGCCTTTGAATCCGAAGAAGCTTTGAAAAATTATCTGACCCGCTTGGAAGAAGCCAAAAAACGTGACCACCGTAAAATCGGCAAAGAACTGGCCCTGTTTACGTTTTCTCCCGAAGTTGGCCAAGGGCTAACCATTTGGTTGCCCAATGGTGCCATTATTCGCCGTGAAATCGAAAACTTTATGATCAAAGAACAAGAAAAAATGGGCTACCATCATGTATACAGTCCTCACATCGGTCAAAAGTCTCTCTGGGAAAAAAGTGGGCATTGGAATTTATACCGCGAAAAAATGTATTCTCCCATGGACGTTGACGGTATCGAATACCTCGCCAAACCCATGACCTGTCCCATGCATATTCAAACATATGAATTCAAACCTCGATCATACCGGGAATTACCCTATCGAATTGCCGAGATCGCATCCGTATATCGATACGAACAATCAGGCGAACTAAACGGACTTCTCCGCGTCCGTGCATTTACCCAAGATGATGCTCATATTTTCTGCACCCCCGACCAGGCCATTGAGGAATTTGTATCTGTCTTCGAATTTATCCAACGACTGTATGCCACATTTGGATTCTCTGATTATCGAGTCAGATTGGGTGTACGTTCGAAAAAAGAAAAATATTTAGGCAGCGACTCACTCTGGGAAAAAGCTCAAGAAAAAGCAGTTGAAGCATTAAAAAGAAGCGATTCACCCTATTTTGTTTCAGAAGGGGACGCTGCATTTTACGGGCCAAAAGCTGATTTCCTTATCCGCGACGCCCTTGGACGTGAGTGGCAATGTGGCACGGTTCAAATTGACTTCATGTTGCCCGAACGATTTGGCTTGAAGTATACCGACTCGGACAATCAGGAACAAACTCCCGTCATGATTCACCGGGCGCCACTTGGCTCGCTCGAGCGTTTCCTGGCAATTTTGATTGAACAATACGCTGGAGCTTTCCCTGTTTGGCTCGCTCCCATTCAAACCGTCATTATCCCCATCGGTGAAGATCAGATTGTGGCTGCCAAACTCACTTATGAAAAACTCAGGGATCAAGGTGTTCGGGTTGAGCTATGGGATCAAGCCGAATCCATGCAAAAGAAAATTCGCACTGCCGAAAAACAAAAGATTCCCTACATGGCCATCATTGGTGCCCGCGAAGCTGAGTCTGACTCGGTCTCCCTCCGCGCCCGGGGTCAACAAGATAAAGGGGTCATGAAGCTCTCAGATTTCCAAAATCTGCTTCAAACCGCCATCTCCACCAAATCCCTCGAACTGTAATTAAATATACTCTCGGGGGGATTCCGTCTGGATCCCCCCCGAGAGTCACTAAATACACCAGAGTGGCACCAGAGTAGTAAACATGGTACAATTCACCAATAATTACTAGCTTTTAGTACTCTTTTTTGGAGGTCACCATTCATACGCCCACATATCGCATAAATCACCAAATTCTCGACAACGAATTACGAGTCGTTGATGAAGTGGGGAAACAGATTGGTGTTATCAGCAAAAGTGAAGCTTTGACCATGGCAGAAGCTGAGGGAAAAGACCTGGTTTTGGTCAATCCTTCTGCCAAACCACCCGTTGCCAAAATCATTGGTTTTTCAAAATTTAAATACCAAATGCAACAAAAAGAGTCGGAAAGCAAAAAATCATCGCGGAATGTTGACATCAAAGAAATCCGTTTCACCCCCTTTATTGCAGAGGGCGATTTCAACATTCGGGTCAAAAAAGCCCGTGAATTTTTGACCGATGGAAATAAAGTCAAACTTAATGTAAAATTCACAGGTCGTCAAATCACCCGCAAGGAATTTGGTGATAAAGTCATTAATAAGGCTGTCGAACAGTTGACTGATATAGCATCCATAGAACGACCCGCACAATTGCTGGGTAAAATGCTTGTCATCCAACTTCAACCAAAGAGAAATAAGTAACAAAAAAGAGGAACCTATGCCCGCCAAAGGACCACACTTAAAACAAAAAACCAGAAAAATCGTCATGAAACGATTTAAAGTCACTGGCACAGGTAAAATTTTGCGCCGCACTCAAAACATGCGTCACATTCGTCGTCGTAAATCTGCCAAACAGATCCGCCGTTACCGCACCTATCATGAAGTTATTGGCAAGATGGCCAAACAAATCAAGCGCATGCTTGCGATATAAAGGAAAAGAAATATGCCTAGAGTTAAACCTGGTGTTACTACCCATCGTCGTCACAAGAATGTTTTAGAAGCCGCTAAAGGCTTTCAACATGCTCGTCACAAACGCTATAAAGTCGCCCATGAAGCTGTTATGCATGCCGGCCGCTATGCCTATGTTGGCCGCCGCTTACGCAAACGTGATTTCCGCACCCTGTGGATTGTCCGTATCAACGCTGGCTTAGAGACCATCGATCCCAACTTGTCGTATTCCACCTTCATTAAATTGCTTGGTGATCACAAAATTGAACTAAACCGTAAAATGTTGGCTGAATTAGCCATCAATGACGCTGATGCTTTCAAAGCCATCGTCAACAAGGTTTACGGCCGCTAACTCGTAGGGGCAAGGTTATCTTGCCCGTCTCAATAAACCAACATGACACAAATCAACAACAAATTCTTCTTTTTTACCTATCACATACGATAGGGGAGTTTGTTGCACCAAAACAAAAATTCAAACTCCCCGAAAGGGGAGTTTTTAGTATGATGGGGGATATATGACCAAAGTTATGACAATCAAAACAGCCGGCGCTGCTGTCCAATCTGCCGTCGAATCACTATTACCTGAGCATCATGTTTTAACCATTCACACTGCGGATACCACCCGACCTTGGGTTGAATTCGCCGGTTTCATCGATGAAGCCCAAACCGATGCAATCCAAACTACCCTCAATGTTCCAGAAATAATCATCAAGCAATTTACCTATCATGATGGCAATACGCGCATTTTCTATACCCTAACCACCCCACCAGCTGATTCTGGCATTGATCTCGCCTCACAGTGTGACCAACTCTTAAAAGAAGCCCAGGCTACCCAAAACTCACCCACCTTCATGCAAGATTTCCTGGGAAAAAAGGGTAAATTTAACGATCTTGCCAAACTCATGAAAGAGGTAGCTCCAGAAAAACGAGCTGAAGCCGGCAAACTTCTGAACCAACTCAAGCAGTCTCTTACAGAAATTTCAGAAAAACGATCTAGCGATCAAACAACCAAACGATCTAACATAATATCTGATCCGACCCTTCCCGGTATTCTACCTAATGTTGGTCATCTTCACCTTATTTCCGAAGCCATCGATGAAGTTGAAGCCATCTTTGCCCGACTTGGTTTTATCCGTCGCCGCTATCCTGAAATTGAATCAGATTGGTACTATGCCGAAGGCCTCAATATTCCCAAAGATCATCCTGCCCGGGATGATCAAGAAACTTTCTATTTTTCTGATTCCGTCGTCTTGACTGCTCACACATCCAACGGTCAATTACATGAAATGGAATTTTTAAAAGAGCCTCCCATCAAAATGATTAATATTGGCAAAACCTACCGTCGCCAAGCCAGCAATACTCACTCACCCATGTTCCATCAATTTGAAGGTATGGTAGTCGATAAAGGAATCAATATTGCCCATTTGGTCGGGATCAGCAATTACTTCGCCAAGAATTACTTTGGTCCTGATCGAGAGATCCGCCTCCGCCCCCATCATTTCCAATTCACCGAACCCTCATTTGAAGTCGACATTAATTGCCACATCTGCAAAGGTACCGGAGAAGTAGATGGCCATCGCTGCAAAGTTTGTAAGGGCGGTTGGCTCGAATTAGGCGGAGCTGGTATGGTTCATCCTACCGTCCTCAAAAATGGCGGTATTGATCCCACCATCTACTCAGGATTTGCCTTTGGATGGGGGATTGAACGTATTATCATGATGAAGCATCAGGTCACCGACAATCTCCGCACCCTCTACACTGATGATTTACGTTTCTTAACTCAAAGCTAAAGGAATATATGGACATTAAACTAACCCATTCACTCTTAACCAAATATCTTGACACTTCAGCCAAACCTGAAGAAATTGCCAAGTGTCTCTCACTCTGCGGTCCCACCGTGGACCGATTGGAAAAACTTGAGGATGGCGATTATCTCTATGAAATCGAAGTGATTACCAACCGGGTTGATGCCGCCTCCGCTTATGGGGTAGCCCGCGAAGCCGCGGCCATTCTCCCCGAATTCAATCTGGCAGCCACACTAAAACCGTTAGATTTAGATACTATTACTGCCACAGTCAAATCCCAGACCACTCCACTCGATATTTCAGTCGTCAACAATCCATCACTCAATCACCGAGTACTCGCCATCAAAATCAGTAATGTCACCATTACTGATTCTCCCGATTGGCTCGCTCACACGCTGTCTCATCTGGGTTCTCGCCCTCTAAACAACATGATCGACATCACCAACTACGTCACCGCAGCATTGGGCCACCCCATTCATGCCTTTGATTATGACCGCTTAACTAAAAAAACCATTCTTGTTCGTGAAGCGAAAAAGGGTGAAGAATTTGTCACCCTCGACGATCAATCACATACCTGCGTGGGCGGTGAAGTTGTTTTTGATGATGGTACAGGTACCATCATCGATCTTCCTGGTGTCATGGGTACTGCCAATACAGCCATTACCTCCACCACAAAAAATGTGCTGTTGTGGATTGAATCTGTTGATCCCAAAAAAATCAGAAAGACATCCTTGACTCACCAAATTCGCACTCAAGCTGCCATCTTAAACGAAAAACAAATTGATCCCAACCTCGCACTAACCGTGATCACACAAGCCACTGAGCTTGCAGTCAAATTGGGCAAGGGTCAAATCGGCAGTCAACTCTTTGATATCTATCCTCAACCCATTGTGTCCAAAGAAATAGTTCTCGACCTTGACTGGTTAAACCGATTCGTGGGTATTAGCCTTGAAAGCAATAAAGTACAATCCATCCTTAACCGCTTAGGCATCACTTCCGTCCCAGCCACTGATAATCCATCTCACCTAACCTGCACTATCCCCACCTTCCGGGTCAGCGACATCAATATCCAAGAAGACCTCGCTGAAGAAATCATGCGCGTGTACGGCTATTTCCGCCTCCCCTCCTTAATTCCTCAGACCGATCTCCCCGCCATCCCTACCGATTCTGCGCTGAGTCTCGAATCGAAGATTAAACATCAGTTGGTAAAACAAGGTGCTACCGAAGTCTTCAATTCATCCCTGATTAGTGATGAGTTACTGGCTCAAACCAAAGTTGATACATCAACGGTATTTTCTTTAGCCAACCCACTCTCATCTGACAATCTCCACATGCGTCCATCATTGTTGCCCTCACTCAAATTAAACCTAGAGCACAACAAGGGGACGTATACCAATCCTTATTTCTTGTTTGAACTAGCCAACACCTATCAAAAAGACCCTGAGGGGCCACTTGCGCTTGAAATCCCCACCTTGGGCTTGGCATGGTCAAAAATGTCTTATCGGCAAGTGAAAGGGCATGTTGAAACACTCTTTAATTATCTTCATCTCAAACCAGACTACGAACCGCTTCAAGCCATCGACCAACAAACATTTATCTATGAAATAAAATTGGACAAGATCCTCAAATCAGCCAGCACACTCCACACCTTCACTCCCATTCCTGAATTCACCCCCATCATCGAAGACCTCACCTTCACATTCAGCGAAGCGACTCAATACCATCAAATTGCCACTTCAATACTAGAATTATCAAATCTAATTACATTTGTAGACTGGAAGGGATTGTATCAACAAAATTATACTTTTACCCTTACATACAACTCATCGGAAAAACAATTAGCCAACTCTGACATTGCTCCTATTCGCAAGCAAATTGTCGAACTAATGGCGAACAAGTTCCACGCCAAACTGGTAGGGGAATTACAGTAAAGCTATCTGCTATTGCAACATCCAGGTCCCAAAAAGATTCTTTTTAGTAAATACTGCCGTGCAAGAAATCAGCGTGACGGAATCTACCGTGTAGGGTTTAATCGAAATCGTTTTTGATAAATCTTCGACATTTTTGATAAATTCCTCAGAAGGCAGACTACTAAACCGTGCCAGCGTCATATTGCTGAAAAAGTATTGAGAATTAATATACGTTTTATCATCTGATATGCCCTCACGTGTTAACCCTGCATCTAAATCAAAAATAATGTTGTCCAATTCTTTATCAGTCGTTCCAATTAATGCCAAATTGTTTGGGAACAACATGAGGCGGTAAAAATAGACGTTAAATTTGTGATGATTTGGAATAACTGATTCAAAAACATACTCTGCTTTTACAACATCTTCTTTAGAAAAGTGAGGGGGATCATTAATCACCCGAATGTTTTTTATGGTCATATGTAACGATTCGGGCGGATAAAAGAAAGGATGGTGCGAGTTTTTCCGTAATGGTTGCATTACATCAGCTTCAATTTGATGGACAAGTTGCTCATGCGGAAAATGAACGCTCGTCAAACAAATACGCGAATCATGCTGATAATCATCGACAGGAGAAACGGTACTAAATCCAATGGTTTTATTTTGAACTTGTTGCTCTAGTGAACTAATTACTCGAAGCTGATTTTGTTGATGAATTGAGTTGGGTTGCATGATCAAATTGCGCTATCAGTATCCTGATCCTGAGATCCAATTACTTCAACAATCCACTGAGAACTTCTTTCAGTTAGTTCCTGTTGTGCCACAGCAGTTCTTCGTGCATCTCGTTCTTCTTGCTCAAGATTTCCGAGAATAATCTCCCCATTCGTCCGGAGATGTGGAGACTCTTTAACATTTCCCATAGCAATCCTTTGCAGTAATTGATTATGGTTTTGGTGTGGGAGTAGGAGAGGTGCCTTCGTCCCACTTGGTGCCACCAACACCAATCCGAAGATCGCCACTGTCTCCCGTTTTGCCATCTGCGCGGGTAGCCACCACCTTCACTTTATGAGTTCCCTTTGATACTCCCGTCAACGTGTATTCAAATGGTCGTTCAACCAATGTCGTCATTTTTACCCCATCCAAATAAATATCCACCTTTTGCACCTCACCATTCGTCAATACCCGTGCTTTAACGGGTACATCAGTCCCATCAATATTGGTTTGATCACTGGGCGTATCCATCCGCACTGCCACCTCATCACTCGTACTACAATACTCAGTCGGAGCTTTGTACCGAGCGTCGCCTTGGCCAGCCGCCCACGCATCATTCTGCTCTTTCCAGCTAGGTAAAGTACCCAACTGCTTATCTTCCATCGGTGTAATCACTTCTCGCTCATCAAATTCATTTCGCTCAATATCTAGCTGTGTTGCCAACTTGTCTTGACCTTTACATAATTTAATTTTGTGATGAACAGGATCTGGTAGGGGAGGCAACGTCCCCTTAATCACATATTCCGTGCGTGAAGGAAACCCATCATGCTCCGGATACCCCGAAATCTGATCCACAATTTTTGCTTCCACATTCCCAGGAATTTCCCAATCAGTCGCCTTCACTTTCGTCAACACATCCAGCATGATCCGCCGCCAAATCGGGGAAGCACCTGTAATACCTGACGTCACCTTTGACATAGAAGAATTGTCATTGTTACCTACCCACACGCCCACAATACCTGTATTCGACCATCCAATCGTCCAGTTATCTTTTTGATCATTGGTAGTGCCTGTTTTTACCGCCACCGGTCGACCATTCATATTTAAATACGA
>CAZKMY010000026.1:3691-11938 GCA_964554085.1 uncultured Pseudomonadales bacterium | reverse complement strand
AAAAGTTTTGAGATTATTGTACAGCTGGGAGCGATTTTGGCAGTACTTGCTACCTATTGGAAGGTACTTTGGACCCGAAAGGATTATTGGTTAAAGATTATCGCAGCTTTGGTTCCTACACTGGTAATTGCTTTTTTTCTTTACCCGATCGAAAAAAAATATTTACTTGGTAATGTGTGGTATACCGTTGCAGGGTTATTATTAGGGGCGATTGGCATTTTCGTAATTGAAAAACAGTATTCAAACAAACCGAAGAATGGCTCTACTGATACATTAAGTTTAAAGCAAGCTGGGTTGATTGGTATTGCGCAGACACTGGCAATTTTCCCTGGTGTATCAAGATCAGCAGCAACGGTGTTAACCGGCATGGCTTTGGGACAATCTCGGGAAAGTGCCCTGCAGTTTTCATTTTTGTTGGCGTTACCGGTAATGGCCGCGGCTACTGGTTTAGATGTTCTTAAAAATGGATTCTCATTTAGCTCAACTGAATGGATGCAGCTTGGGTTAGGGCTTCTGTTGGCTTTTACTGTTGCGCTCGCTTCAGTCAGGTGGTTGATTCAGTTCGTGCAACGTAAATCGCTTATACCTTTTGCTTGGTACCGAATTGGGATTGTGATTTTGTTTACCAGTTTATGGGTTCTTTTCCGTTAAGCATTAAGAATGCGTTACATTGTGAAAAATGGGCGCACCCAAAGAAGCCGTTGTAGGCAGATAGTGGTGAGGGGTGGGGAGATTTAAGTACTAAATGTTTTGATTCATCAATCACCGAGCCCTTTTTCTGGGCATAGGCCCCCCAGAGCATGAACACGAGGTTTTCTTGTTTGTCTGACAATGTTTTGATGACGCTGTCGGTGAATTCTTCCCAACCTTTGCGTTGATGTGATCCTGCATGATGCGCTTGAACCGTCAAAGTAGCATTTAACAACATTACTCCTTGTTTTGCCCAAGCTTCGAGATTGCCGTTGGTGATTGATTTACGTCCCAAATCCGATTCAATTTCTTTATATATATTAACCAATGAAGGGGGCGACGGAATACCATCGTTAACACTAAACGCTAGTCCATTTGCTTGATTGGGTCCATGATATGGATCTTGGCCCAAAATCACCACTTTTATTTGATTGAATGGAGTAAGTTCAAAAGCATGAAAAATAAATTTGGGAGGGGGATAAACGGTAGTAGATTGATACTCGTGTTTAATAAACGAGGTCAGCTCGGAAAAATATGGTTTGTCAAATTCTGGTTGTAAAACTTCTTTCCAGCTGGGTTCGATGCGTACATCCATACTTATGAAATCATATCGTATTTAGCAAGCAGTTTTTGATTACCTTCGATTTGATAGCGTAACAGTTCTTGGAAAATGCCTGGACGTTTTGCAAGAACTCCGGGAGCACCTTCATCAACAAGCTTACCTTTATCAATAACCACAATTCTATCTACATGCTGTAGTGTGGAAAATCGATGAGCAATGATGATGACTGTTTTTTGTTTGGTCAGATTAAGAAAAGCTTGTTGGATGAGTGATTCACTCTTGGCATCCAAGCTAGAAGTAGCTTCATCAAGAATGAGGATGGGAGCTGGACTCAGTAAAGCACGGGCAATCTGCAGCCGCTGTTTTTGCCCGCCTGATAATTTGATCCCCCGCTCTCCAATTTTGGTGCTCAGACCTTCTGGTAACTCTTTGACAAAGTCTGCGGCATAGGCGCCTTGAAGTGCGGCCCAAACCTCTGTTTTAGTGACTCGAGGGTTGCCATACGTCACATTGTCCCAGACAGTTGAGGAAAACAATTCATTGTCTTGAAATACATACGCAAAATGAGTTCTGACTTCAGCATGGGAAAATGATGTATAGCTTTTGCCATTGAGCGATATAGTGCCAGAAGTTGGCTCATATAATTCGAGCATCAAGTTGACAAGAGTTGTTTTTCCAGCACCTGAAGAGCCGATAATCGCTACATTTTCACCAGGAGCGATTGAGAGGCTCAAATCCTTAACGACGGGGGTTTTGGCATATTGAAACGAAACATGGTCTAGTGTGATGGTGGGTTTTTTTATAATTGGAGTCATCGTCTTGTTAGGAATTTTTTCCGTAGCTTCTATTGAAATAATAGAAAAGAACTCACGTGAGCCCGCTTCGGCCTTTTTTATCCGCTCCAACATGTAGCTCATACCAAATAAGGGACGACGAAGCTGGTTAAGTAATTGAATAATTAGCACCATGGTTCCCAGTGAAAAAGTCCCGGTAAACGTATTTTGAAAGGTAATGAGGATGATGGTAATGAGAAAGATTTCCAACACACCATTTCTGGCTAGATTTAACCAATGATAGCCAGTTGATTGTTTGTCATAGAGACGGACATAATCTTGGATAAGATGAGTAATAAAATGTTGTTCACGATGTTGGCTGTTGGAAATTTTTACCAACTTCATATTTTGAATAATTTCTACAATCCGATTTTTGTAGTCATCTTCGATATGATTTTTTTTGGTTTCATATATAGCCCATCGCTTGGTGGAGTAGTTGGAGATGAGGATATAGAGTGGAAAGATGGTGATAGCGAGCAATCCAATGGGTATTGAGTAATACAATAGTAGCCCAATACAAAAAACTGTCTGAATTAGTGATGGACCGATAAAGTTTGTGGCAGCACCAATAAATTCACCAATGGCATTAATTCCGCGAGTTAGTTGGTTAAGAATCTTTCCTGATAATTCTGAATCAAAATATGATTGAGGAAGCCGTAGAATTCTTTCGTAAAAGGTGTTTATTAAATAATTGGTGATTCGCGCTGAGGTAGCATCACCCAATCGGTCACTGATGGCTTGGAGAATAACGGTAAGGATATTGACCCCCAATGTCATCGCTAAGAGCCGAAATAGCACCGAGCCGTCACCCGCTCCTGTGGTAAGTGAATGTTGAATTTGATCAACAATTGCTTTTGTAAGCAGTGGGGTAGCAAGTTGAATGAGTGACGTAACAACAATTAATGACGACAATATGACAAGAATTTTCTGATACGGTTTGGCAAGAAAGGCCACTTTCAGAATATTATTCATACTGGTTAGCCGCGTGCGGTAGGTTTTTCGGCCCTACGTCGGGCGATGTCGGTCAACAATTTCTTTCTAAAGCGAAGATTCATCGGCGTGATTTCCAAAAGCTCATCTGGTTCTAGAAAATCCAGCGATTCCTCTAGAGACATTTGTACGTCTGGAGCCATGGCAGTAATACCCTGGTGACCCTTTTTTCGATGATTCGTTAATTCTTTTTCTTTACATACATTCATGACAATATCGTCTTCTTTCGAATTTTCACCCACAATCATCCCTTCATAGACATCGGTTCCGGGAATAACGTAGGCTACACCTCGGCCTTTAAGATTGCGCAGACCGTATTCAACCGCTTTCCCGGTTTGATCAGAGATGATGACACCGGGTCGTAGCTTAGGCAAGTCTCTACCTTTAGGTTCATAACCCAAGATTTGCGAATTAAACAGGACGGTACCTTTTGTTTGGGTCATTAAGAGCGTTCTTAGACCAAGAATGTTTCGGGTTGGCATTTTGTATATAAATTCAACTTCTGTGTCAGAAATTGGCTCCATCTTTAATAACACTCCATATCGTTGACCAATTTCTTGATTAATGGGACCCACGTATTCTTTGGGAACAATGATATCAACTTCTTCAACTGGTTCGTGCTCAATATTGTCAATTTTCTTGGTAATTACTTCCGGCTTGCCTACTTCTAATTCATATCCTTCGCGCCGCATTGTCTCTAAAAGAACCGATAAATGGAGCTCTCCTCTGCCTGAGACTTTGAATTTACCAGAGGATAATTTTTCCAATTTAAGCGATACGTTGTTTTCTAATTCTCGATCAAGGCGAGCCTCGATTTGACGAGCGGTAAAAAACTCCCCTTCTTTTCCAGAAAATGGTGAAGTGTTGGGTCCGATAGTGATATGCATGGTTGGTTCACTAATCTCAATTGAGGAAAGTGGCGTTGGATCCTGAGAATCACAAATCGTATCACCAATATTGGCTGTACTTAGCCCGGTTAAGGCAATAATGTCGCCGGCAGTGCCAAGTTCGGTGGGGATACGGGTTAAACCTTGATATACCATAACCTTGTCAATGGTGAGGAATTTCTGTGGTTCTCGGGCAAGCACTATTTTTTGGCCTGGTTTAAAGGTGCCTTGCTGCACTCTACCCATGATAATTCGCCCAAGGTAGGTATCATAGTCAAGTGATGCGGCGAGTAATTTAGCTGGTTTTTCGATATCACTTTGAGGTGCGGGTATGGTTTTGAGAATGGTGTCCAACAGCGGAATGACAGATCCTGGTTCATCATATGTAGCGGGCATGTCGTAAAAAACTACCCCTTTCCGGCCAATGGCATACAAAACGGGGAAATCCAGATGTGATTCATCGGTAGCTAATTCGAGAAACAAATCAGATATCTTGTTGATGACATAGTCGACACGAGCATATTGTTTTTCGATTTTATTAATTACCACGATCAATTTGAGATTTTGTTTTATGGCTTGCTTCAACACAAATCTTGTTTGAGGCATAGGACCCTCTTGAGCATCAACAATGAGAACCGCTCCATCAGCCATGTTTAAAGTTCGTTCAACTTCGCCAGAAAAATCTGAGTGACCAGGTGTATCAATAATATTGATTTTGGTGTTTTTGTACTCGATGGCACAGTTTTTAGCCATGATGGTAATACCACGCTCACGCTCAAGTGTATTTGAGTCTAGGATACAACTTTCTTGCATTTCCACTTGATTTTCTCGGAAGACATTCGTTTGTTTAAGCAACGCATCTACCAGTGTTGTTTTCCCATGGTCAACGTGGGCAATAACCGCAATATTTCTTATTGAATCAATCATAGGGTGCTTTCGGGCATTTTATAGATCAAAAGGACAATGAAGTATACTCTGAAATGTACAAAATAGCAAGCATACTATAGGATTAATTATTAGCAGCTAGTTGGCCACATGCCCCTTGTATATCAACACCTAGATTTTTTCTAATACTGGCGGAAATTCCGTGCGAAATCAGCCATTGTTTCCAGTGTTTTACTCGAGAGATGGGACTCGGTTCAAATCCGCGATACGTTTGATTATATCGAATTAAATTGACATGAATGAGATGGGGCGGAAATGAACCAAGATAAGAAAGCAGTGCCTTTTGATCTTGTGGCCTATCATTAACACCAGAAATCAATAAATATTCAAACATGAGTTGACGTTTGGTAAAACGAAGATATTGAAGGAGACTGCCTCGCAACTCGGATAGTGAACAGCCTTGAGCAATAGGCATGAGTGATTGACGAACTTCTTCGGTGGCTGCATGGAGTGAAATAGCCAAGTTTGCTTGAGGATATTTCTTGCCAAAGGAGATAATTTCTGAAGGAATGCCACAAGTAGAAATGGATACATGGCGATGCCCGAAATGGTAAACCTCATGGAGATCAGCAATTGCTTGGTACACGGCCTGAGAATTATGAAATGGTTCTCCCATTCCCATAAATACAATTGATTTTATTTTTATTGATGACTGAGTTTGTTTCAGATAGAGCTGCCAAAAAAATACCTGATCTGTTATCTCCTCAGCACTTAACTGCCGCTTGAATCCCATTTTGCCGGTTGCACAAAATGCACAATTCATGGGACAACCAACCTCACAACTGATACAAACCGACCAATGATCAGGTTTTACTTGCATCAGTACGGTTTCGATTTGCTTGTCATCCAAGAGAGTTAGGAGAGCTTTTTTTGTGCCGTCTTGTGATGAATATACGGCATTATTTTTCCAGGAGACATACGGGATAGAGCCTGCGATTTCCTTTTGAAGGTCACTTGGCCAGCCGATGACATTGTCCCAACCAGCATTGCCTTTTTGGATTGAAGTAAGCAACTGATTGTATCTAAAGGTTGGGTAATGGTGGTTTATGAGATATTCTTTAACTGATGCAACATTCATGATGTGGGTATTATACGTTTTGCGGTCTCTATTCCTAGTAATGAAATAAGTATGATCAGACATATTAGAACGATCTCTTTTGATGAAAGCAATGTAAGATGCATGAGAGAGCGGAATATGGGAATGTTGGTGACGGCGATCAAAAATAGTCCTACTCCCATGGTTACTCCCCAAAAAGCTTTGTTTGGCCTCATTAAAATGGAAACAAGTGAACTATCAGCTCTATATGATGCTATTAAAATCAAGTTCATGCCTATCAGAGTTGAGAATGCCATAGTTCGTACTACTTGAGCGTCTTGTGACAATTGGTGGGCTAAGTAATACGCTATAAGTACTGCAGATGAAACAATAAGTCCGAAAACAACACTTTTTATATACATACTCTTATTAAATATCTTGTCTTTTGGATTTCGTGGTGGACGATCCATAGCATGTGATTCGGCTTTTTCTGATTCAAATACAAGTGTGCAGGCAGGATCAATAATAAACTCTAAAATAACCACATGAACGGGAGTGAGTAGGGGCGGCAATCCCAAGAGAACCGGAATAATTGCCATCAGCGCGATAGGAATATGAATGGCCATAATGAAACCTATGGCCTTGCGAATATTGTCAAAGATTAATCTGCCCTCTGCAATTGCCTTAACGATAGAACTAAAATTATCATCCATAAGGATCATATCTGATGATTCACGAGCCACATCGGTACCACGCTTTCCCATGGCTATACCCATATGAGCGGCTTTCAAAGCAGGAGCATCATTTATCCCGTCACCAGTCATCGCTACAATTTCGCCGTTTTCCTGCAACGCTTGAACTATTTGCAGTTTTTGTTGCGGCATAATTCTGGAGCAAACACTGGTAGCAGATAGGTGATGCTTCAACTTATTTATTGGTAGTTTTTCAATCATTTCCCCCGTGATTGCATTTTCTGATCCCATTAAATGAAGCTGTTCTCCTATCGATATGGCAGTTTCTCGATGGTCGCCTGTAATCATTACGGTGCGAATTCCTGCTTTTTGACACGCTGCGATAGACTCAGGGACATCTTCACGAACGGGATCAGCAAAACCGATAAGTCCAACATAATGAAATGAGCGGCTATACAGTTTGCTACCCATTTCCCATCCTTGAAAATGATCAGTTCTGGCGACCGCCAGTATTCGCATTCCTTTCGAAGCCAGTCGCCTCACTTCTAAAAGAATCGCTTGTTTCTTCTGTGAAGTCAGCTGTTTTTTACAGAGTTCCATAATTGTTTCTGGAGCCCCTTTTGCCGCTAGCCAACATGTGTTATCTGGCTGTTGCCACACATTTGCCATAACCAAAAATGGGGGCTTAATCGGAATGTGCTCAATTTGCGTGTCATGAGTAGGTGTTAGATGTTTTTCTCTCGCCTCAAGTATGGCGATTTCCATTGGATCGTTGTGATGCTGCTGACAAGCTTTGGATGCAATCCACAGCGTTTCTTGTGCGTTATTCGCTTCAACTACTGCAGCAATCTCCATGCGGTTTTTAGTCAGGGTGCCTGTTTTATCGACACAAAGAATAGTTGCTGCACCCAATGTTTCCAAAGCGGGCATATGCCGCATCAAAACGTGTTGTTTGGCAATTTTAGCTGCACCAAGAGCCATAAATATTGTGAGTACTACGGGAAATTCTTCCGGTAACATCGACATTGAGATTGCAATTCCCTGCAGCAGAGCCTCAACCCATTTATGCGAGCTCCACCCCATGCCAACCACAACAAATAGGCTTACCAGGAGACCAATAAAGGCAGCAATTTTTACAATTTGTTTTGTTTCCTGCTGAATTCTCGTTGGTTGCTCGGCAATTGCTTCAAGGCTTGTCCCAATTTTACCGATTTGAGTGTCTTTCCCCGTAGCTGTTACTTTGGCAATCAACCAGCCCGTTTTGACAAGGGTTGAGGAAAAGAGTTGATTTGATTTTGTGAGTTGATGTTGATCATTGTCGGAGATGACGGATGATTTTGAGACGGGAAGTGATTCCCCTGTCAATGCGGACTCATCAACCGTGGCATTGTCCGATTCGAGCACGGTAGCATCACCAGCGATCCGTTCACCTTCAAGAATTTTTATCAGATCTCCTGGAACAATTTTTGAGCTTTCAATCGTTGTTTCTTTCCCATCACGGAAAACTCGACATCGAGGCGAGGCAAGACTTTTTAGTGATTGGAGCGCATTTTCTGTACGCCTCTCTTGCAAGAAGGTTATCCCGCTGACTCCGCCAATCATGACGAACAGC
>CAZKMY010000026.1:0-3681 GCA_964554085.1 uncultured Pseudomonadales bacterium | reverse complement strand
TGATTGCTTCAGAGGCATCGCCAAGCCAAAGGTACAAACAGCCACCTACTATAAGAAGAGCAATCATTGGTTCTTTGACAATGTCCAAAATGATGTTTAACGAAGTCCTCGGCTGTTGCTGTGGCAATACATTTAACCCATGTTTTTGCAGCAAACGTTCCGCTTCCTTTGTTGATAGCCCACTGTATGCATTCATCATTCTTTTATTATGCTCATACTTTGATGAAAAAGTCTTGCGAGAATACGGATATGAGAAATTCAAGCTCGTGGGGAAGAAGTAGTAAGTGGTACGGGAAAATTGTGGGTGATGAGGGTCATTATTATCATCAACACACCGTTATCCCCTCTGTGCTACGACTGCTAAACCTAACGAAGGATTCGCGATTATTGGATGTCGGATGCGGTCAAGGAGTTTTATCACGCTCTATACCAAATGTGGTTGAATATTGTGGTGTGGACGTTGCATCATTATTGATTGCTCAGGCTGAACGATTGAAGAAAACAAGTAATCAGCGATTTATTGTTGCGGATGCGATGCAACCTCTGCCAGTCACGCAACATCATTTCACCCACGCCGCTGTGGTATTAGCTCTGCAAAACATGCGTGATAGCCAGACAGTAATCAAGCATATTGCATCAACTTTGACACCTGGCGGAGTGTTGATGTTAGTGCTGAATCATCCGTGTTTTCGGATACCCCGTCAGAGTGGTTGGGAAATTGACTCTGGATCAAAACAACAGCGCCGATGGGTTAATCGCTATCTGACACCTATGGAAATTCCTATCTTAATGCATCCAGGACAACAAAATAGTGAATCCACCCTGAGTTTTCACGAGCCAATATCCATGTATGTGATGAATCTGGTCAATGCCGGTTTTGCTATTGTAGGCATGGAAGAGTTAGTGTCGGATAAAGAAAGTGTGGGTAAAGCTGCGAAGATGGAAAACCGCAGCCGCAGCGAAATTCCCCTCTTTCTGTCTATAAAGGCTCAGAAAGTTTCATAATCTGTTCATCCATGGCGAGTTCGCCGTTGTTGATGGCTTGCTGGTTATTAATAAAGTGAAGAAAGGGATCTGATTGAGCATCATCAAAATGAGGCTCAACAAGAATGTCTGCGTCTTCCGAATCCCGTTTGGCCAGTTGATTCAACATGAGTTCATATGACAACATCACCACATCAACTTTAGTTAGTTTTTTTACGGGTTTTTGAATGGGAAAAACACTTTGATAGAGGTTAACAGCGATAACCGTTTCGGCTCCAAGCTGTTTTACTGTCTGCACGGGTACCGGGTTGGATATGCCGCCATCAACAAGATAATTTCCCTCAATTAGAGCGGGTTCGAAAACAAGGGGAACTGAGCTGGATGCTTGAATTACTGGAGCGAGCAAGCCTTGAGTGAAGGTAGCCGCTTCACCAGTCACGATATTTGTACCAACAGCAGCAAAAGGAATTTTTACGTCTTGGAAGGTAGATGCACCTAGATACTTCTCAAAAAGTGTAATCACTTTCTTATTGCTGAATAGACCCAATTTCGTCGACGGATCACTAAAGGCAAAAAGTAAATCTTGATATTTTAGATTACTAAATACCCACTCAACTTTTTCAATGTCATTCCATAAGGCATACATTCCTCCGATCAGAGACCCCGCACTTGACCCCGCTATAGCATCAATCGAAAAATTATGCTTTACAAGAGACTTGATTACACCAATGTGGGCCAATCCACGCCAACCACCGCTTCCAAGTGCTAAGCCAATTTTTCTAGTTGCTGACTGCTGGTTCTGGACTACCATTTACTACTTCCTGTTTCTCATCTGGATTTTCTGGTACCTCTGGAGATGCTTCTTTTGGTTTTGTTTGCAGAATGAGTTTGTCCAATGTCCATGGTGAAAGCCATGAAATTATCTCCAGAGTAAAGATAGACAACTCAAATGCGCAGGGAATTTGATTGGTAATATAGTAGGCACCCAAGCCTACCAAAATTGCACTGCGAAGGGTTTCGCTGAATAGTTGGGTTTGGGTGCGGCGAATAATATCATCGGGGATACCCGCCTCTTTTGCGAGATCTCCTTTTTTAAGAATTGGTTTGATATCAAGAATAAGAATCGTGGCAAATGTGGCGATGGCAGTTATTGAATTGAAGCGCGGATTAGGCTTGCCTACATCACCTGTAAAAATGGCAATTTGAAAAGCTGTTGGCCAATGTCTGAGGAGGAAATATGCAATCAACATGAAAAGAAGGCTTGAGCCGAGAAACCAAGTTATAAATCCCGCAGCTTTCTTTGATTGGCCATCTACTGAAGGTTTTTGATAGGTTCTGACTGCCCAGGATACTAACAGCGTTATGGCAATAATAACGAGACAAACAAGCCAAAAATAGGGAGCGCCCGCATCGGTTGTTTGAGTAACAACCGGATACGGAATTTTGAACCACACATCTTGAATGGGATAGTCAGGATATCTGACAAAGGAATAGAGAAGCCAAGGGTCAAGTTTGACTGCATAGAAATCGGTTAAAAATAGCCGTCCAATAGAGACATACGATGTGAGTGACACCATAAAATCGATTAAGTAATAGAGCATGATTCGATTGCCAGTTTTAGCACTTTTCTTTATCAAGAAACTTTGCTCGCCGCTATGCTCTAGTTCATTTACTTTCGTTTCGAAATCCTTAATATGTTTTGATTTTGCCAGATTAATAATCCGAAATGGAATCAGTAGGAGGGTTTGAAAAATACCCAACATCACCACTGATATCCACATCGAATGAGTCATGCTGTAAAACAAAAACACAAACGACGCATAAAAACGCATTGTTTGTTTGGAGAAAAATGCCCAAATGAGAAAAATTAATACTGCTCCCGTCGCAATCGTTCGAAATGGAGGGAGAGACTTTAGTAATGATACTTGAGGTGAAATGACTGGCTCAGACATAGTGAATTACCGATTATGTCCCAGATCGAATTATTCCAATGCGGTTTAGGGGTAAATAGCGGAAAAAGACTTTGCCCACAATCAGGTTGAAATCGACGGGACCAAATGCTCGAGAATCACTCGAATGAGGACGATTGTCACCAGATACAAAATATGACCCTTCAGGAACCGTAACAGGTCCATTCTTTGTATACGCCATAGGACTTGTGATGACAGAGTCATTAAGATAGGGTTCTTTCAATAATTTGCCATTTACGTAAAAGTGTCCGTCGCGCACCTCAACTGTGTCACCAGGAACTCCAATAATTCGCTTGATATAGTCACAACCTGTCCCCTCAGGACATTGAGCAGCTGGGGGAGCTTGAAAAACCACAACGTCGCCATGTTGGGGTTTGCCAAACTTATACGACAGTTTGTCAGTCATTAAATATTCTTTGTCATGAAAGGTGGGGTCCATCGATTGGCCATTTACCTGATGCGGCTGCATGATGAACAGGTATAGGATGAGAAATATTGATAACGCTACGACAACGGTTTCGATTATGTCGACGAAGTAAGCACCAATGTCTCGAAAAATTGACATACAAAATTATCCTTTTGCTTCAAGGTTACTGGTAGATAGTATGCACCATAAAACCTACCTGGTGCAAGTTGTCTACTTTATCTGTTAGAATATCCCGGTCAATAGAATGGACCAGTAGCTCAGTTGGTTAGAGCGCACGATTCACATTCGTGAGGTCACAGG
>CAZKMY010000025.1:0-12459 GCA_964554085.1 uncultured Pseudomonadales bacterium | reverse complement strand
AACAGCGACTAGATTATGAATTAGACGTCATATGCAACAAGGGGTATGCTTCATATTTCTTAATTGTTCAAGATTTCATCAATTGGGCAAAGTCCGTAGGAATTAGAGTTGGGCCGGGGAGAGGCTCCGCAGCTGGCGCTCTCCTCTCATATGTCCTTCAAATTACTACCATCAATCCACTAGAACATGGCCTCCCTTTTGAACGCTTTATGAATCCTCAACGTCCTTCTCCTCCTGACATCGACGTGGATATCGCTGATGTTCGTCGCGATGATGTTATCCACTATGTATCCGAAAAATACGGTGAAGATCATGTTGCACAAATTATCACCTTTGGAACAATGGAAGCCAGAAATGCCATCCGCGATATTGGGAGGGTTCTTGGTCTACCATATTCTGAACCAGACAGAATTGCTAAATTAATCCCACCAAAATGTCATATTGCTGACGCGATTATTCAAGTGCCCGAATTGGCAGAAAGCTATAAAGATCCAAAATTCAAAAAACTGCTTGATTTGGCCCAAAAAGTTGAAGGAAATACACGACATGCATCGGTTCATGCGTCCGCACTGATTATCGCTAAGAATCCCATCATTGATTATTCACCCATTCAACGGGAGTCAAAGGGCGGCAAACTGATAACGCAATATGACATGTATGCCGTTGATCTTAATGTTTCCGAAACCGCCATTGGTTTACTAAAAATGGACTTTTTAGGATTACGCAATCTCTCTATCCTGGGAGAAGCGATTGACTATATTCAACAGGAAACAGGTGAAGTAATCGACATTGGTAAAATTCCTGTTAACGATAAAAAAGTGTTTGACATGTTGTCTTCCGGAGAAACTACCGGAGTTTTCCAACTTGAATCGGGAGGGATGCGACGGGTGGCCCGGTCTCTCAAGCCGTCACGTTTTTCAGACATTACCGCTATGGTCGCGCTCTATCGCCCTGGACCCATGGACCTTATTGATGATTTTATTGCCGGTAAACAAGATCCCGAAAAAATTAAATATCCTCACCCAGATCTTAAACCCGTTCTGGAAGAAACCTATGGCATCCCCGTATACCAAGAACAGATTTTGCAAATTGCCAACGTAATTGCAGGATATTCACTTGGTGAAGCTGATATTCTTCGCCGTGCTATTGGTAAAAAGAAGCGTTCTATCTTGGAAAAAGAATACGCGCGCTTCCTCAAAGGAGCAGTTGAACGAGGATATGACAAGAAGAAAGCAGAAGAGATTTGGGGCTTTATTGATAAATTTGCTGGTTATGGATTCAACAAGTCACACTCAGCCTCCTATGCTATGATCGCCTATCAAACCGCTTATCTCAAAGCAAATTACCCTGTCGAATATATGGCCGCCCTTTTATCTATCGAATCAGGTTCACATTCTGCCATGAAGGAGGAACGAATTGCTCAAGGTATAGATGAATGTAAACGGATGGGGATTCTCCTGCTCCCACCAAATGTGAATAAATCAAAAAACTATTTTACTATCGAAAAAGCTAAAAAATCACTTCAAAACCGAGCAATTCGTTTTGGTTTTACCGCCATAAAAAATGTGGGTGAAGCAGCTATTGCCAATATGCTCGAAACAAGACAGGTTGGGGGAGAATTCATCAGCTTTACCAACATGTATCGACGCGTTGATACCAGAAAAGTAAATAAAAAGGTCATTGAAAGTCTTATTTACGCCGGAGCCCTGGATGACTTCGGTAATCGACAATCACTTATCAAAGGTTACGATGAGATTCGTACGAAAATTGCCCCCACAGAAAATGAGGATAATGGACAAAGTAGTCTCTTTGAACTCCAATCGCCCGACCCCAACATAACTGACAAGGATTCTTTTGCCGTACTGCCAGAATTCCCCTTGTTAGAGAAACTGAATAAAGAAAAAGAATTGGTAGGCATCTATCTATCTGAGCATCCACAAGAAGCTGCCTTGAAGGTAATTAGAGAGCAGGTCCATACAAAAATTGACGAGTTGGATGGTACGGTTAAACAAAAAGTAAGAGTTGGAGGTATTATTTCCCGTATCCATCAAGTTATGACCAAAGTCAAAAACGAACCCATGGCATTTGTCACTCTGGATGACGGCTCCGGAAAATTAGATATCGTTTTCTTTCCTAAAACATATTCTAAATATCAAGACCAACTCACAACTGATCAAGCAGTTATTATATCGGGCGAACTAGATGGAAAGAACGAAAAACCTACTCTGATTGCCCAGGGGATGGCAGTCATCAAACCGTTTAGTGAAGATAACCCTACTGATGTGTATCAAGCTGATTTTCGTGATGCATACATAGAAATTCCCCGAGGAACATCGAAAGACACGCTCACCCAATTGGGAACATTGTTAAAATCACATCCTGGTACAGACACAGTCAGAGTCTGCATTCCCAATGGCAGTCCTGACCCAAAAATTATGACGCTTCCTTATAAAATTGAGTATAATGAAGATCTACGTAAGCAAATTAGTCATTTACTGGACAAAACTTCATGACCTTGCCAAAAGCCTGCATTGTGGCCACACATGGCACATCTCAATTCGCTGAAAGCTTAAGTAATTCTCTCAACATTCCCTGGGTAAAAATTGAATCCAATAAGTTTCCCAATGAAGAACTTAAAGTGAAAGTTCCTCAAGCAGGCGAAACCACCATATTGCTTGGCTCTCTTTCCCGACCAGTAAACACACGAATTATTGAATACCTCCTTACCGCAGACGCGATAAAAAGAATGGGGTGCAGACACCTTGTTGGATTATTAAGTTGGTTTGCATATTCAAAACAAGATAAGGTATTTCTCCCTGGTGAGCCTCTATCGGCAAAAGTTGTTGCCACAATCCTTCAGGATGTCTCTATCCGTGAACTGGTTACGCTTGATCTTCACAATCCCAGTATTGCCGGATATTTTGAAATTCCGGTCACTAACGTCGTAGCTGCTCCACTCTTTATTGACCATGCCAAGAGACTTGATTTAAACAACAAAATTATTGTTAGTCCCGATGCTGGTTCGATTAAAAATTCCTCCAAAATAGCCGACGCGCTTGAGCTTCCTATTGCATTCGCTTCTAAAAAGCGAGACCTGCACACTGGCGAAGTGAGTATGGTAGATATCAATCAGTCAGTCGATGGCAAGGAAGTTCTCATTTTTGACGACATGATCGCTTCAGGAGCAACACTTGTTGAGGCAGCCAACTTTCTTAAAAATAGGGGAGCCAGGAAAATTTCTGTATACTGCACCCATCACCTCTACATCGAAAGCGTTCAGGAGAAATTGGATGCTTCAGCTATTGATTCCGTCATTGTCACCAACTCTATCCAGCGTCCAGATAGTGTCGTCTCACACAAACTTGAAGTGCTAAATATTGCTCCGCTATTTATTGATTATTTAGAACAATACACATAGAAAATTTCCTATTTTTTTACTCAAGTCTCACATGGTAAAATAACCCATGCCTATTTCTCAAGGGATCAAATATATTTTTGTGTCGGGCGGTGTTCTTTCCGGGGTCGGAAAGGGGATTGTCACTGCTTCGGTTGCCCTCTTACTCAAATCCCGCGGTTACAAAGTCACCATTGTTAAGTGTGAAAACTATCTTAACCTTGATTCAGGATTAATCAATCCTATCGAACACGGCGATCCCTTTCTCTGCGAAGATGGTGCTGAAACGGATATGGATATTGGCACATATGAAAAATTTCTTGATCAAGATTTTTCGATTAAAAACTTTGTCACCATGGGACAAATATATAAAGCGGTTATCGACCGAGAACGAAATTTTGGCTATAACGGTGAAGATGTCGAGGCAATTCCACACGTAACTGATGAAATAATTCGCCGAATCCAAGAAGCCGCCCTGGCTGAAAAAGCAGAAATCGTCATTGTTGAACTGGGAGGCACTGTCGGTGAATATCAAAACGTCCTGTACTACGAAGCAGCTCGCATTCTTGAACATGTTCACAGTCAGGATGTGGTTCATATTCATGTCAGCTACTTACCTACTCCACCACATTTGGGTGAGCCTAAAACCAAGCCAACTCAACTTTCAGTCAAGACACTCAATTCCATGGGCATCCAACCGGATTTCATCGTGGCGCGGGCTACCCAACCAATGGATGATCGTCGTCGCGAAAGGTTTTCACTCTTTTGCTCAGTGAAATCTGATCACATTATTGACTCACCTGATTTACCCAGCGTCTATGAAATCCCTATTCTCTTCTCAAATCAGCAATTTGATGTAAAAATTCTTAATGACCTAAACCTTCCCTGTAAACCCTCACACTTACAACCATGGGAGGATCTTGTCACCAAAATTAAGCAGCCAAAAAGCGGTACTGTCTCCATTGCTATAGTAGGTAAATATTTTGCCACCGGCGACTATCAACTACGGGACTCGTATGCTGCGCTTCTGGATGCAATTGAGCATGCCTGTATTCATCATCAACTCAAGTTAAATATCATCGGCATAAATAGTGAAACTGACAAGAATCTCCTAGAAAAATTACAACAAGCTGATGGCATCATTGTTCCCATTGGTTGGGGAGAACGAGGAGTTGAAGGCAAAATCAGCGCCATAAAATATGCTCGGGAGCATAAAATTCCCTATTTAGGCCTGTGTTATGGTATGCAACTTGCCGTTGTAGAATTCGCAAGAAACGTACTCGGATACAAAGATGCTCACACGAGTGAAGTTGATCCCACGTCAACTCATCAAGTTGTTCATATGATCCCTGAGCAAAAACGTATTTTGGAAAACCGCGCGTATGGGGGCACCATGCGCCTCGGCTCCTGGGATTGCCGCGTTACTCCTGGGACATTAGCCGACGAAGCCTACCAAAAACACCATCAATACGATGACGAACCGGGACATATTGCTTCTGAACGTCATCGTCATCGGTATGAATTCAATGACGAATACACCGATGCCGTAACAAAGGGTGGGCTTGTCATTGCTGGTCGCTCTGTCAAGGAAAATCTCGCTGAACTTATTGAATTACCTCAAAAAACTCATCCGTTTTTTGTAGGAACTCAAGGACATCCAGAGTACAAATCAAGACCATTACGTCCACATGCTCTATTCCTCGAGTTTATTCGTCACGCATACTTACATCAAAAACAAAGTAAATAATGAGTGGGGCTTGGCTAAGTGAGAGTTAGTTGATACAATACCTCCCTGTACCACCTGCTTCTAGTAAAAAGGATATACAAGTATGGCAAACAACTTTGAATACAAGGGTCAAACGATCTCCGTTGGAGACCGAATCTTGGTTAAACAACTTATTAAAGAAGACGAAAAAAGTCGTATTCAGACATTTGATGGCCTCCTCATCGCCGTTAAGGGCCGCGGAGAAAACAAATCATTTGTGGTTCGTAAAATTGCCGTAGGAAACATTGGTGTTGAACGTATTATTCCTGTCGCTTCACCAAACCTTGACTCAATCGAAATAAAGAGCCGGGGCAATGTCCGTCGCGCTAAGTTAACGTACCTGCGCGGTCGTGTTGGCCGAAGTGCACTGCGGGTTAAAGAAAACAAAGAGAAGACAGTCGCCACGCTCAAAGCTGCAAAAAAAGCGTAAAATAGCGGTAAATGCCCACAAAGCAAGAAACGCGGATCAAACAACTCCACTATCTGAAGAATTTTACGGGCGGTGCTCGTGACGTTGCCAATCACCGTGTATTTGTGTCGCTGACAGAAAATCCCGTTATCCAGCAGGCTCATTCAATTTGCACGTTCATCTCATATAAACATGAGGTAGATACACACCAATTTATTCAGTGGTGCATAGATCAACAAAAACAAGTGATTGCTCCCCGTGTTGAACAAAGCGATTTGGCCCTGCATCGTTTTGATTCACTTGACCAGTGTCTTCCCGGATCAAAAGGAATTCTTGAACCTCCACCTACCAACGAAATAATTAGTCCACAAAACGTTGATGTTTTCATTATTCCCGGGCTAGCCTTTGACATGGAATGCCATCGTCTTGGCTATGGCAAGGGATATTATGATCGCTTGCTTTCAAATGTGCCGGGATTCAAAGTTGGCATCTGTTTCACCAATCAAGTCATGTTTTCTCTACCACATGATACTCATGATGTTCCTCTCGATAGAATTATCACTGATACTATCCAAATTTCAAAAATGTGAGCTATGATGGTGCCGTATTAGTTGGCCATTTTCTAAAAAAGGAGACGTATGTCTGCATTATCGACAGCTGATTCAGTAATTTACCAAGCAATCGAAGAGGAAAAACGTCGCCAATTTGAAGGGATAGAACTTATCCCTTCCGAGAATTATGTTTCTCAAGCAGTACTCGAGGCAATGGGATCGATTCTTACCAATAAATATTCTGAAGGATATCCAAATCACCGGTATTACGGTGGTAACGCCCACATCGATGTCGTAGAAAATGAGGCCCGTGACCGAGTAAAAAAGGCGTTTGGCGTGGAATATGCAAATGTACAACCCTATTCTGGATCACCAGCAAACTTTGCCGTGTATACCGCACTCCTTAATCCAGGTGATCCCATTTCAGGAATGAGTCTCTTATCTGGTGGCCACCTTACCCATGGGTGGAAAGTGTCCGCCACCGCAAAATACTTTCAAAGTTACCCATATACCGTTAAAAAAAGTGGCGAAATCAACTGGGATGAACTCTGGAAAATCGCCAAAGAACACAAGCCGAAGTTAATTTGGTGTGGAGGTAGCGCGTACCCGCGTACACTCGATTTTGCCAAATTCGCTGAAATCGCTGATTCTATCGGAGCATATCTTGTAGCTGATATTGCCCACATCGCTGGTCTGATACTGGGCGAAGCACACCCCAGTCCAGTTCCCTATGTCCATATTGTCACCACGACGACTCATAAAACACTTCGTGGTCCCCGCGGCGCTATTATCATGGTTACCAAAAAAGGTTTAGACAAAGATCCAGATTTAGGCAAAAAAATCGATGCTGCCATCTTTCCTGGTCTCCAAGGCGGCCCACACAACCACACAACTGCTGCCATCGCCGTCGCCTTAAAGGAAGCGTCAGACCCCGCCTTTAAAGAATATACTGCTCAAATAGTAAAAAATGCCAAAGCCATGGCCGATGAATTTACCAAAGCAGGCATTAATCTTGTATCGGGAGGAACTGACAACCACCTACTTCTGCTCGATTTATCAAACATTGGTCCTATTGGCATTTTGGCTGAATATGCAATGGATTTGGCTCATATGACCTGCAATAAAAACACGATACCCGAAGATCCGTCTTCTCCCTTTTATCCCTCCGGTATCCGGGTTGGTACACCAGCCTTGACCACACGCGGCTTTAAGGAAGCCGATATGCGCCAAGTTGCTAGATGGATCAGTCAAGTAATTGATCATCTAAAAGATGAAAAGATTCCTTCCGATAAAATCGAACGCAAAGCCTTTATTAAAGCATTTAAAGCGAAAGCAAAACAGGATCCGTTCTATCACTCTATAGGTGAAGAAGTAAAAGCCTATACAAAAAACTTTCCCATCCCGGGAATAAAAATATAAATTACTATTTCGTCATCCCGGGCTCCGACCCGGGATCCATGTTCTATATATAGATTCCGGATCTAGTCCGGAATGACGGTGGAGAAAAAAATGTTATCAGATATTGATATTGCCCAAAAAGCGAGTATGTTGCCCATTAGTGATATCGCTAAATCACTCGGACTTTCTGACAACGAAATAGAGCACTATGGCAAATACAAAGCTAAGGTCAGTTATGAAGCCATTCAAGCTCGCGAAACGAAACCAAACGGAAAACTTATCTTGGTAACTGCAATCAACCCCACCCCTGCTGGCGAAGGTAAGACCACCACTACGGTAGGTTTGGGACAAGCACTGAATAAAATCGGAAAAAAAACTATCATTTGTCTACGAGAGCCTTCATTAGGGCCCGTATTCGGCGTCAAAGGCGGTGCAGCCGGCGGCGGATTTGCCCAGGTTGTTCCCATGGAAGATATTAACCTCCATTTTACCGGAGACATTCACGCCATTACTGCCGCCAATAATCTTGTTGCTGCCCTGATCGACAACCACTTATATCAAGGCAACAAGCTTGATATTGACCCACAAAAAATCACCTGGCGAAGATGTATGGATATGAACGATCGAGCCCTACGCGACATTATCGTAGCGCTTGACCCTTCTAACGGCATTATTCACAACGATCATTTTGATATCACCGTAGCATCAGAAATAATGGCTGTTCTTTGTTTATCAAATTCCCTTGAAGAACTAAAAACCAAGGTTGAGCAAATTGTGGTGGCTCAAAACCGCAACAAAGAACCGGTAACCATAAAGGATTTAAAAGCAGCTGGCGCAGTTGCCACACTGCTTAAAGATGCGCTCAAACCAAATCTGGTACAAACACTTGAAAATACCCCCGCTTTTATCCACGGCGGACCGTTTGCCAACATTGCTCATGGGTGCAATTCTATTATGGCAACAAAACTGGCCCTTAAACTTGGAGACTATGTTGTAACGGAAGCCGGATTTGGAGCTGATCTTGGAGCAGAAAAATTTCTTGATATTAAATGTCGCAAAGCCAATCTAAAACCAGATGCTGTCGTGATTGTCGCAACCGTCCGAGCCCTCAAACATCATGGAGAAGGGAATTTGGAGGCGGGATTAGAAAACCTGGGTGGACACATTGATAATATGAGGAAATTTGGGATTGAACCAATCGTAGCTATCAACAAATTCTCAAGTGACACTACAGATGAGCACGACCTTATCTTTGCGTACTGCCAGTCTAAAAAAACCGCTGTCAGTCTCAACGAAACCTGGGAAAAAGGTGGTGAAGGTGGCAAAGATTTGGCCCAGAAAGTTGCTCATGTTGCCGAAACTCCCAACCAATTCCATCAATTGTATGATGAATCGCTTCCTATCACGGAAAAGGTTGAAGTGATTGCTAAAGAAATATATGGTGCTCAAAAAGTTAATTTTTCCAAAGGTGCCCTCAAACAAATCAAGCAATTCACTAATTGGCAAATGGACAAGTTACCGATCTGTATGGCAAAAACCCAATATTCTTTCTCAGATAATCCATCGCTACTCGGCAGACCCACGGGATTTACCCTAAAAGTGAAATCGGTGCGTTTATCTGCTGGAGCTGGATTCTTGGTAGTCATTACCGGCGATATTATGACGATGCCCGGACTTCCCAAAGAACCTTCCGCCAATACCATTGATATTGACGCTCATGGACAAATATCGGGTTTGTTTTAGTAAAACCCGTCATGCTGGTCCGCACGTCATTGCGGACCTGATCCGCAATCTATATAAATAAGAATAGATCCCGGGTCATGCCCGGGATGACGATGAAAGAAAAATATGGCAATAATCTTGGATGGCAAATCACTTAGCAAGAAAATTCTTGAAACCATCACGCAACAAGTTGCCACGCTTTCAGTAAAACCAGGACTTGCTGTTGTGTTGGTGGGAAATGACCCGGCAAGTCAAGTCTACGTCAACAACAAAGAAAAAGCGTGCCATACCGTCGGCTTTTATTCAGAAAAAATTATTCTTCCCGACACAGTGACGCCAGAAGAGCTCCTTCAAACCATCGAACACCTAAATCAAGACCCGCAAATTCATGGCATCCTCTGTCAATTTCCGCTTCCAAGTCATTTACGCTTTTTGGAAGAGAAAATTATCCAGAGCATTAATCCGCTTAAAGACGTTGATGGATTCCACCCTTTGTCCAAGTTAATTTCCTGTACACCAAAGGGTATCATGCGAATCCTCTCTGAATACAGGATAGAAATTTCTGGCAAACATGCCGTAGTATTAGGCCGTTCATCAATGGTAGGAAGGCCTGTTGCCCAACTTCTCCTAAACGCCGACGCCACCGTTACTATGACTCACTCAAAAACCACTAATCTCCCAAGCTTGGTAAAACAAGCCGACATCATCGTTGCAGCTATCGGCAAACCCAAATTTGTTACCGCAGATATGGTTAAACCTGGGGCAGTGGTTGTTGATGTCGGAATCAATCGCACTGATACTGGTCTCGTAGGTGATGTTGATTTTGATGCCATCGAACCAATTGCCTCCGCCATCACGCCTGTACCCGGGGGAGTCGGCCCCATGACCATCGCTATGTTGATGGAAAATGTCTTCGAAGCTTATACCGCCGCTGTAACAGTATAAGTGCCTTGATAAAAATCTGTTTTATACGTTCCGAATCATTGTCGCGTAAAAAACGTCCAAATTGCGGTGTACTATTCACTTCTATCAAATAGAGTTTGTCGTCGGTCGATTCAATAATATCCAAACCTGCATACACAATAGGAAACGTAGTGTAAAGCGAATCAACAATTGATTGAATTTTCTGTACAAACCCAAGTTCATCCACAATCTTGGATACTGCACTGTGCCAATGAAGTGGACTTAAGTTGCCCCTAAATTGAGCTGATGAGTTATCTTTGTGGTAAATCAACTCAACCTTTCCCTCAAGGACAATAACCCTAAACTCTCGCTTTGGTTTAATATACGTTTCTGCAAGTAACACATGATCGTACTGAATTTGCTGTTTGGAATACACTGCCTTAATTGCCTTCATTATCTCGTTGTCATCATGACATAAAAACACATTCTCTCCCTGTGTTCCACTGTTTCGTTTTACAATAACTGGCAATTGAAAAGAATTCTTTATATCAGTACAAATTTCTTCTTCAGACGTATAGGTAACAAACGGGGCATTATGATCGGTTGCATGTGGATCAATATATGATCGAGTAAGCGGCATGAGGACACTGGGGAACAATAATTCATAGAGATAATACTTATCTACACTAATCTTCATCTGAGCATCCGTGTTCAAACCAAATGCGTTATTTAACATCATATGCGTCTCAGTCCCAAACAGAAGCGATAACATCGCTTCATTGCTTCCAATTTGACTATAGGGAATACCCAATTCGCGACAACACTGCATCATTATGCGCACACCGTAACTCATCACTCTCCCTTTCCACCATCACCTTTTTGCCATGGGACTTTTGTCAAGAGGGGAGCAAAGATATCATCTTCAATATCAATATGAATATATTTCAATTCTTCTTCAGAAGGCACTCGATCCAAAAAAACAATATGAGGAATATCCGAAATGATGGCCATAGGCGTCTGCTCCGCACCCTCACCCATCACAAAAGTACCCGCAGCAACCAGTGACTGAGACACACTCACCTGTTCCATTTGCATGACTCGTCCAAATAAATCTGGCTTTCCAATATAACTTTTTAATGGTTCAAATCCACATGCAGCAATTGCATGTCCCATCACTCCCCATGTCAGGGGCATAGCACGACTATCACTCATAATCACCCCGACTTCTTTTACCCCATACTCGTTTCGCAAAAACTCCCAAATCCGATTGATAGATAATTGAGGATCTTTAGGCCACAACACGTAGGAATTATCCACCGCATTTGATTCATCCACCCCGGCATTGGCAAACATCCAATTCCCTTTAACCGTCAACATGCATTGGAATTTTGATTCATTGGGATCCAACCACAAATCAGCTTCACGGCGGGCAATATTCCATTTCTCGCTTTTTTCATTGGTAGTCCGGGAAACAAGGCGATTTTCTTCATAACTGAATAATTTTGAAGCAATTACCACCACCGACCGTTCCGGCAAGGTGTGGATACTTTCTTTAATAATCGACTCTACCCTGTCACCAGGACGTGACAATCTGGTTTTTACCGCAATCGTATGCATAACCCATGTATTGTATCCACAAAAAAGCCCCCAATACAGGGGGCTTTTAAAAAAAGTGATTAACTTTAACGGTTAAATTTAATAGCGACGTCCGCCACCACCGTAGCCACCACGATTTCCACCACCGAAACCACCGCGACCACCACCGAAATCTCGGCGAGGACCACGATCTTCTCGAGGTGCTGGAGGACGAGCAACATTAACGACCATTGCCCGGCCACCCATATCTTTGCCATTAGTGCCTTCAATTGCGGCACTGGCGGTTGCTTCGTCAGCAAATTCTACGAAAGCAAAACCCTTAGAACGACCAGTCATTCGGTCGATAATGAGTTTAAGATCAACAATTTCGCCGTATTGGCCAAAAGTCTCTCTCAATTCATCTTCCGTGGCGGAAAAGGGTAAATTCCCCACGAACAATTTTTTATTATTTGTGGTCATGTCTTCTGACATATGACTCACTTTCCTTACTTTTCCCCGTGGCGTGAGGGGAAAGACTCTACTAAAACCACCTCCGGTGTAGCACCGAAGTCAAATGCCATCAATTAACGTAAAAGGAAAAAACTCCAATACGACATCTAGACACATCCGCATTATACCCTATCACTATCTAAAAACGAAATTAACAAAAGGGTATAGTAAAGATATGCTTCAAGATTTACTAAATCACGAAATTCAACTAAGCCGATTATTGGATACCAAG